>NZ_JAOWFA010000063.1:0-10578 GCF_030333885.1 Citrobacter sp. Cf132 | reverse complement strand
TGGGGTCGGTTCCGGCTGAGGGCGAAATGACACCCTAAGCGTTAGCTCTGTGTCGTTGCACGATGTCAGCGACGGTATTCTTGCTGATACCGAGCTCGCGTGCGATCCAGCGATAGCTGCGTCCCTCGGCCCTCATCGCAACCACCTTAGGCAAAAGTCGGTCTGATTTTGGTCGCACTCCGGCCTGACGACCAAGCCTCTTACCACGTGCCTTCGCAACAGCAAGGCCTGACTTGACCCGCTCGCTGATGAGATCCCGCTCAAACTCCGCAATGCCGGAAAGAAACGTCGCCAGCATTCGTCCATACGGCGACGAAAGATCGAACGCCATTCCATTCATGGCTATCACGGAAACCTTCCAGTTCTCCAGTTCACGTAGCGTATTGAGCAGATCGAGCGTCGAGCGCCCCCACCGGGAAAGCTCAGTGACCAGGATTGCATCAATTTGTCTGGACTGGGCAAGCGCCAGGACTTTCTTTCGCTCGGCCCGGTCGAGTTTAGTTCCTGAACCTGTTTCCTTAAATATTCCCACCACGTCGTAGCCGGCACGGCCGGCGAAGGCTCGCAGATCAAATTCCTGGCGTTCACAAGACTGATCCGCTGTTGAAACCCGGCAGTAAATGGCGGCACGATGTCCCAATTGAACCCTCCTGGATTTTTGTATCGGAACGCCCTGATTTATATGGGCTGGCTGTTGTCCAAAACAGACTATACTTCAAAAGGGACGAATTTGTATGTCACGACGCCATATTTTCACCGAACGGCAGCGAGCAGCGCTGTTCGATCTGCCCACGGACGAACTGTCGCTACTGAAGTTCTACACGCTGGGCGATGATGACCTGGAAAACATTAGGCAGCGCCGCAGACCGGAAAACAGGATTGGCTTTGCCCTGCAACTTTGTGCCTTACGATATCCGGGCCGTGCACTGGCTCCTGGTGAGATGATCCCGCGTGAAGTCCTTTCCTTCGTCGGTGCTCAGCTTGGAGTTCCGGCTGATGCGCTTCTCACTTATGCCACACGGCGCCAAACCCGTCAGCAGCACATGGACACGCTGCGCGAAATTTACGGCTACAAGACCTTCACGGGCCGTGGTGCCCGTGATCTGCGGGAGTGGACTTTCGGCCAGGCCGAAGATGCCAGATCAAACGAGGATCTTGCTCATCGTTTTATTGTGCGGTGTCGGGAAACTTCCACCATTCTGCCCGCAGTATCGACAATCGAGCGCTTGTGCGCGGATGCTCTGGTCGCCGCTGAGCGGCGGATTGAAACGCGGATTGCGGAAAATTTAACAGCGGATGTTCGCGATCACCTGGACAAACTTCTGAGTGAAATGCTCGCCGGCAATATCAGTCGTTTCATCTGGCTTCGCAACTTCGAGGTTGGTAACAACTCGGCTGCTGCTAACCGTTTGCTCGACAGGCTCGAATTTCTGCGTACCCTGAATATCAATCATAGTGCTTTGGCCAGCATACCTGCCCATCGCATTGCCCGGCTGCGTCGGCAGGGTGAACGCTACTTCACCGACGGTTTGCGTGACATCACTTCGGACCGCCGCTGGGCGATCCTTGCCGTCTGTGTTGTGGAGTGGGAAGCGGCGATTGCTGATGCCATAGTCGAAACCCATGACAGGATCGTAGGAAAAACCTGGCGGGAAGCGAAGCGCCAGCATGACGAAACAATTTCCGGCTCTAAAGCCACACTCACGGATACGATCCGTACCTTCACCGCGCTGGGAGCTTCGTTGCTTGAGGCCCGCAGTGACGGAACCCCGCTGGAGATGGCTGTCGCCAGTTCGGTTGCATGGGACCGGCTCGCTCAACTGGTAGCGACAGGGACTCAACTCAGCAACACGCTAGCCGATGAGCCTCTTGCATATGTCGGGCAGGGATACCATCGCTTTCGTCGTTATGCGCCCCGCATGTTGCGCTGTCTGAAGCTCGAAGCCGCGCCGGTCGCCGGACCATTGGTAGCAGCAGCTTTGTCGATCGGAGAGATGAAAGGTGTTGCATCGCCAGAAAGGCGTTTCCTGCGGCCCAGCTCCAAATGGAACCGTCATTTACGAGCTCAGGAAAAAGGAGATACCCGTCTTTGGGAAGTGGCGGTACTCTTTCACCTCCGGGATGCTTTTCGTTCCGGAGATGTCTGGCTCGCTCATTCGCGCCGCTATGGTGACCTCAAGCAGGTACTGGTGCCGATGATCGCGGCGCAGGAAAATGCAAAACTGGCCGTGCCTTCCAACCCACAGGATTGGCTGGCAGACAGAAAGGCGCGACTCACGATCGCTCTTAAGCGGCTGGCCCGGGCTGCCCGTAACGGCACTATTCCGCACGGTAGCATAGAAGATGGAACGTTGCGGATCGACAGGTTGACAGCAGACGTGCCGGATGGTGCCGAGGCACTCATACTGGATCTGTATCGCCGAATGCCGTCCGTTCGGATTACCGACATGCTGCTTGAAGTTGATGCAGCCCTTGGTTTCACAGATGCGTTTACCCATCTGAGAACCGGGGCTCCATGTCGCGACCGGATCGGTCTGCTCAACGTCCTGCTCGCTGAAGGGCTCAATCTGGGCCTGCGTAAGATGGCGGAAGCTACAAACACGCATGATTACTGGCAGCTCTCACGCCTTGCCCGCTGGCATGTTGAAAGCGAAGCCATGAACCAGGCATTGGCAATTGTGGTGGCCGCGCAGGGTAAACTGCCGATGTCACGCGTCTGGGGGATGGGCACGTCAGCATCGAGCGATGGTCAGTTTTTCCCGACAGCGCGGCATGGCGAAGTCATGAACATGGTCAATGCCAAATATGGTTCTGTTCCCGGCCTCAAAGCGTATACTCACGTAAGCGACCAGTTCGCGCCATTCGCTTGTCAGTCGATCCCGGCGACCGTGAGCGAGGCACCGTATATTCTCGATGGACTACTGATGAACGAGGTCGGTCGCCATGTTCGCGAACAGTATGCCGATACAGCAGGATTCACCGACCATTTGTTCGGAGCCAGTAGCCTGCTCGGCTACAATCTCGTTCTGCGAATCAGGGATCTGCCATCGAAGCGGTTGTACGTATTTAATCCCGATACGACCCCCAGGGAGTTACGCAAGTTGGTAGGTGGAAAAGCCCGGGAGGATCTTATCGTTGCGAACTGGCCTGATATTTTCCGTTGTGCCGCGACGATGACCGCTGGCAAAATCAGGCCCAGCCAACTCCTGCGCAAGCTCGCTTCTTACCCACGACAAAACAACCTTGCAGTTGCGCTTCGTGAAGTTGGTCGTATTGAACGGACCCTTTTCATTATTGAGTGGATCCTGGATACGGACATGCAGCGGCGTGCTCAGATCGGTCTTAACAAGGGAGAGGCCCACCATGCGCTCAAAAATGCGCTCCGTATCGGGAGGCAGGGGGAAATTCGCGATCGCACGACAGAGGGGCAGCACTACCGAATCGCTGGGCTCAATTTATTGACTGCGGTGATCATTTACTGGAATACCGTCCATCTTGGTCATGCCGTCACGGAGCGGCGGAACGAAGGGTTGGATGTTCCCCCTGAATTTCTTCCCCACATATCCCCATTGGGCTGGGCGCACATTCTACTGACTGGCGAATATCTTTGGCCCAAGGAACCGAAAGCTTAGGGTGTCATTTCGCCCTCAGCCGGAACCGACCCCTTTGATCTCAGGGCTTACCAGGACAGTATTCAACCTTCTGAATACACAGGCCAGGAAAAGGTACCAGGAGCAGTGAGCGTACTCAGAAACACTCCCGTAACGCCCGGATTAACCACCTCAACAACTACGGAACAGGAGCAGGGTAAAGTGTCGGGAGAAAAACAGGCACCTGCTCAGCCGCGTGACAGAGGAATTCATCTCACCACGAACGGTCGCTTCGAGGAACCATTACCGATTCCAGAGGTGACCGAAGCTGTTCGCCAGGCCATCTCGCAGCTGAGCGACAATAAAACACGTTTCACCTTTGGTGAACTGATGCTGACAACGGCCGAACTGAGTGAAAAACTCCCGGACATGAAAGATATTCGTGTTGCGATTGATGCGTCACTGAAAGACGGCATGATTGTACCGCTGGACAGTGAAAAAGGTGTTTTTACTTCAAGGATCCACCTGCTGGATGAGCTGTCCATTCAGGCTCTTAGCCAGGAACACATCAAATCCACAAGTGTGGTCAGTTTTACCCGACCTGAGCAGTATGCGCCGCCGTCACTGGCGGTCGTGGAGCAGGACCCACTGGTACTGATGAATGCTCCGTCAGGGGTGGCAGGTATCCGCGACCTGACGACTCAGCTAACCGGTATTTCCACGGCACTCGGTCGTGATGTTCAGGTTCTGGCCAGTTCCGCAGAACGTGCCATATCCCTGGCAAAATCAGACACACTACGTGACAGACTTATCAGCCGCCAGCATGTCCTGAGTGGCGATTTCCATCTTAAACCCCAGAGTACGCTGATTATTGAGGGGGCAGAGCGTCTTGGACTGAAAGAAACACTGGTTTTGCTGGGTGAAGCCCGCGCGCAGGATGCTCAACTGGTCTTTCTCGACAGCGCCGGGCGTCAGGCTAACGGTAATGCCATGTCGGTACTGGAGTCAGCCGGTATAAGTCGTTCCCGTCGAACAGAACCAGCACCAGGTCTGGAAGCCTCGGTGGTCAGTATCCCTGACAAACGCGAACGCTACGAATCACTGGCCACGCGCTTCGCAGAGCTGAACGGCGGTAGCGAAAACGTAACTGCAGTGGTAATCGGAAAGCGTGAATAGTCACACCTGACAGGGCTTATTCGTAATGCGCTTCAAAATGCAGGGCAACTGGCACGCGACGGTGTGGATATTGAAGCCAGACACCCTGTCTGGCTCGATCAGCGAACCCGCCGCATGCCAGGTTCTTATCGCCCCGGAATGGTGCTTGAGGACCGCAGTGATTCCAGAAATCGTCAGTCTTACGTGATTGATCGGGTGCATGAGGATACCCGTGTACTTTCACTCATTGACGGAGATGGAGTGCTTACCAGGATGAAATTAAGCGATGTCACCGCAGACTGGCGTCTTTTTAACCAGGAAACACTGAATGTGTCTACCGGTGAAAAGCTTCTGGCTGTTGCCGGTGACCGTGAACATCATCTTAAAGCTAAAGACCGTCTCGAGGTTACAGGGATCAGTGACAAAGGAATAGAAATCAGACGAGGGAATGACATGCTGACGCTCCCTAAAAACCAGCCATTGTATGTGACCCATGCTTACGTCAGTGCGCCCGGTGGGCGTGATAATGACCGTGGTGTGGTTCTGGCCGCGTTGAACACTCGGGATATATCAGGTCAGACGGTTAACTCTCTGGCGCAAAGTGGTCACAGGGCGGAAATTTTTACAGCTGAAGTGCAGGACAGAGCTGAAGCACGGTTGCAGAGGATGAAAACGAATGTGTCCCCTGTGCAGTTGGTCCGCACACTCAGTGGACAGGATAACGTCAGTAGCGCGGTTGAAACCCTGCAGGACAGCGTTCGTACAGAGGCAGGGCTTGCTGTCTGGCGTGCGGTCAACGACCAGAGAACGGTGACGTTCAGCCCACTGGTTCTGGCAAAAGATGCTGTGAAATACCACCCTGACCTGGATGCCATCGGGGATGAAATTAACTCGATGCTTAAAACCGGTGAACTGTTGCAGGTTTCACTCAGCGGGGAGCCTAAGCTGGTTGCCCGTTCAACATGGGAGATGGAAAAGGCAATTCTGCGCGTTGTGGATCAGGGGAAAAACACGCAGCTACCGCTACTTGACCATGTCCCTGAAGCCGTCATGAGTGGCCTGACTGATGGTCAGAGAAAATCTACCACCCTGGTGCTTGGCAGTACCGACCAGTTTATCGGAATTCAGGGGTATGCAGGGGTAGGGAAAACCACACAAATTAAGGCTGTTATTGCCGCACTGGATACTCTTCCTGCAGGTGTACGTCCGGTACTGACAGGTCTGGCACCGACACACCAGGCAGTGAAGGAGATGAGTGATGTAGGCGTTCGGGCACAGACCATTAAATCTTTTATTGTGGAACATGAACAGGCGACCGCCGGTGGTGAGAAACCTGACTATAAAGGGCAGGTGTTCCTTATTGATGAATCTTCAATGGCAGGAAACCAGGATACAGCCGCGCTATTTCAGGCGATTGCTGCAGGGGGAGGTCGCGCTGTTTCAATGGGGGACATCGACCAGTTTGAGTCTGTCGATGTTGGCGCGCCTTTTAAACTGATGCAGGAACGCAGTCCGATGGACGTGGCCATCATGAAGGAGATAGTTCGTCAGAAAGATGCCCAGCTGCGAGGGGCGGTGCATGACATTATCGATAATCGTATTGATGCAGCCCTGAAACGAATTGAAAGTCAGCCCGGTGACCGCGTTTCGCGCGATGTGGATGCGATCGTGCCTGACAGTGCCTTTCAGGAAACGACCACGCCGGTGGATGATATTGTGGCTGACTGGACGGGCCGGACGCAGGATGCACGTGATCGCACTCTTATCATTACACAGCTTAACGCCGACCGCAGAGCAGTAAATGCCGGCATTCATGCCACGCTGGCAGAACGGGGAGAGCTGGGAGAGAAAGCGGTCAGAGTGCCTGTGCTTGAGAAAATCACGCATACACGTCATGAGTTCAACCAGACTCAGGCCTGGCAGTCGGGAATGGTGGTGAAACGTGGCGATCGTTATCAGGATGTCCTCGCCGTTGACCGTAATGGCAGAACCGTAACAGTACGTGATGAAGAAGGCCGGATTGGCCTCTATTCACCCCGGGAGCTTATTACTGGTGACGTGCAGCTGTTTCACCGTCGGGAGATAGAAGTCAGAGCCGGAGATTTACTGAAATTTACGGCGACCGATCGTGATCTGGGTCAGACAGCGAATAAGCGATATACCGTCGAATCTGTCAGTGAGACAGGTGATATCAGGCTTAAGGGCGAGAAAGGTCACACAACCATTAACCCGAAAGACGTTCGCGCACAGCAGCATATAGACTACGGCTGGGCAGTAACCGGCTATGGCGCACAAGGTGCCAGTACCGATTACGTGATAACACTGGAGGGCACAGAAGAAGGGCGTAAGGCTCTGGCTACCCGCAGGGCATTTTACATATCAGCTTCGCGTGTGAAGGAGCACGTCCAGATTTATACAGACGGTAAGCAGGACTGGATTAACGCGGTTAAATCCCCGGAGCGTGACATCAAAACCGCCCACGATGCGCTTGCGCCAGAAACACAGCGTAAACAGGCAAAAGCTATCTGGTCAATGGGGCAACCCGTCAGTAAGACGGCCATTGGACGAGCCTGGCTGCGACACCAGAACATGCATGACTCATCACTTACCGCGAAAATCATCCCAGCGACCCGACGCTTTCCGGAGCCTGCGCTCGCTCTGCCTGTCTATGATAACAACGGCAAAAGTTCAGGCCTGGTGCTGGTTTCTCTGGTTGCGAGCAATGAAGGGAGGCTGACACATGGCGAGACACGTATGGTGATGAGTGAACGTGGCCGCGGAGCGTTGTTGCAGCGAAGTAAGTCGGGGAATACGGTCGTTGTAAGTGAGCTTTCGGCTGCGCTCGATGCCGTTCGCAATCGACCGGAAGATGGTGTGTTCTGGCAGGTTGGCACTGAGTCTCTTTCTGCACAACTGATTAAAGTCAGTGGCGGAGAAAGACGTGAGAACGAAGAAATCAGTGTACAACGTGTCAGCCGTGAATCCTCAGAAATTATTCTGCCTGAAACCGAACAGAACGCCGACAAAAATTCCGCAGTCGATATCAGTCATATTCGTGAACAGGACGAAGCCCGAAAGCGTACAGAAGAGTCACTGGCGGCCGACGCCGGGAAATCATCGGGAGAAGCTGCAGAGCCGCTGTCAGTGAAGATAATTCAGCCGACCGGAGAAGAGCTGAACATCAAACCGGAGATTTATGGTGCTGATGGACAAAAAGACATTCCTGAACCCGATAAAAATATCCTCAGAAGTATCGCGTCCTCAGAGGAACGTCAGGAGATTGATCCGGCAAAATTACTGCGTGCCGGGCAGGAGATTGATGCCGGACGTGGTGCGGATATCTCTGGTGTATCCCGCCAGGTGACTGAACTGGCCCGTAATGAACGAGATATAGCGGTAAGCGTGCAGTGAGAACCGTATTGACGAAGTGAAGCTGGTCAGGCAGGCAGAGTAACCCGCCACGGGAGCAGAGCACCCACCCGGTTCACAGGCCAGTCGGCGATGACATCAAGTACATAATGCAGATAGCGTTCCGGATCCACGCCGTTTAATTTGCACGTCCCGATAAGACTGTACAGTGACGCACCGCGCTCACCACCATGATCCGAGCCGAAGAACAGCCAGTTTTTTCTCCCCAGACTGACCCGTCGTAGGGCGTTTTCGGCAATGTTATTATCCACCTCCACCCAGCCATCTTCTGCATAGCGGATCAGCGCCGGCCACTGGTTCAGCGCATACCCGAACGCCTTCGCCAGTTCTGAGTGCCTTGAGAGGGTTTTCTGTTTCTCCCGCAGCCACCCCTCCAGTGACGCCAGCAGCGGCAGCACTTTTTGGTGCCGGACTGCCTGCCGTTCCTCTGCTCTTTTACCTCTGAGCTCCGACTCGATGGCATACAGCTCGCCGATCCGTTTCAGCGCCTCCTCCGTCAGGGCTGACGGGGTACGGACGTGAACATCGTGGATTTTTCGGCGGGCATGGGCCCAGCACGCGGCTTCCTTTATATGGCCGTCGCGGTAGAGCTCGTTGAACCCGGCGTAGGCATCAGCCTGCAGTACGCCACTGAAGCCTGCAAGATGGGTCTGAGGGTGGATACCTTTTCTGTCCGGGCTGTAAGCGAACCACACTGCGGGGGCCAGCGCTGATCCGGCGTTGCGGTCGTCTCGAACGTACGTCCATAAGCGCCCGGTCTTCGTCTTCTTATTGCCCGGCAACAGCACCGGGACAGGCGTATCGTCAGCATGGAGTTTGCCGTCGGTCAGGACATAGTGCTGAAGGGCTTCATCCAGCGGTGCCAGCAGACGACAACACGCATCCACCCAGCCCGACAGTACAGAACGACTCAACACTACACCCTGGCGGGCATAGATCTCCGACTGGCGATACAGCGGTGTGTGCTCTGCATACTTTGAGGTCAGCACTCGGGCCAGCAGCCCCGGTCCGGCGATCCCCCGTTCGATGGGGCGCGAAGGAGCCGGGGCCTGAACGATGCGATCGCACCGACGGCAGGCATGCTTTTCACGGACTGTCCGGATAACCCGGAAGGCGCTGCGCATCAGCTCCAGCTGTTCGGCGGCATCCTCACCCAGGTAACTCAGCGAACCACCGCACTCCGGGCAACACGGCTCAGTCGGCAGCAGCCGCTTCTCATCCCGTGGGAGTGACTCAGGGAACGGTTTGCGGGTGCGGGTCTGACGCAGCGGGCGCTGCACTGCCGGGTCATCCACCCGGCCGGTCAGCGTATCGCTTTCCTGCTGCAGCAGGTTCAGGTCAGCTTCCATTTGCGCGATACGGCGGGATACCTTTTCGGAACGACTGCCGAAGTTCATCCGGCGCAGCTTATCCAGTTGCGCCTGCAGATGGTCTATTTCGCGTTCCCGGTTGCTCAGCTTTTCCTGCAGGGCGTGGATCAACGCTTCCTGTTCGGCCAGGCGCTGTTTCAGCAGAAGGATGTCGTCAGAAGAGGTATCGTTCATAAGCCTGTATTTTACCAGGCTTATTCTGCGACAACCAGGATAAAGAGCGCTACAACATGGTCAGGGATGTCAGTAACCGCTTTGGCTGTCGCCAGTCGATACCTTCCATCAGCATCGCCAGTTGCGCCGGCGTCAGGAACACTTTGCCATCGCGGGCTGAGGGCCAGGCGAAGCGACCACGTTCCAGTCGCTTTGTCAGCAGGCACAGACCATCGCCGGTGGACCAGAGCAGTTTTACCTGACTGCCGCTGCGTCCCCGGAAGATGAAGACGTGGCCGGACATCGGGTCATCTTTCAGCGCGGTCTGCACCTTTGCGGCGAGGCCATTGAAGCCGTTGCGCATATCGGTGATACCGGCAACCAGCCAGATTTTTGTGCCTGCGGGAAGATTTATCATACCGGCCCCCGCATCAGTTCGCGCAGGACAGTGCTCATGAGTTCAGCAGAGGGATGAGTCAGTGTTATTTCTCCTCCCCGACATTTTATGTGGC
The DNA here is from genome assembly GCF_030333885.1 of Citrobacter sp. Cf132. Classification (NCBI taxonomy): domain Bacteria; kingdom Pseudomonadati; phylum Pseudomonadota; class Gammaproteobacteria; order Enterobacterales; family Enterobacteriaceae; genus Citrobacter; species Citrobacter sp. Cf132. The sequence continues at coordinate 369 of NZ_JAOWFA010000063.1, read as the reverse complement.
AGGTAGCGGGAGGAGAGCAGGATGGTAGTTCGAAGGTTGGGAGAGAAGAGCCCGCCTGAAGCTGCACGGGTATCAGGGCAGGAAGCGACGATGAGTTTTTTCGGGGCCGACAGACCCGCCCTTCACGCTGCCAGAGCCTTATCCATTTAAAGAGCAGGTTATCATTGACGTCATGTTTCCGGGCCAGTGCGGCAATACTGCCTTCTTCTTCAAGAGCCAGCCTGACCAGTTCCATTTTGAATTCAGGGGAATAGTGTTTCCGGGGAAGTCTTTCTTTAGCGCGCATGAGGTGTCCACCTGCAAAATAAGTGGGTGCTTAAGTTACAGGATCCTGGATTCGGGACCAGACGGTACTCAGACGACGCTTAC
>NZ_JAOWFA010000062.1:0-5847 GCF_030333885.1 Citrobacter sp. Cf132 | reverse complement strand
GTAAGCGTACAGCGTGAACCGTCTGGTCATAATCCGAAGCATCCGACAAAGTGGTGTCCACCAAATAAGTAGTGGGAACCAAAGTGTCAGATATGCAGAAAAATGTGACTCCCGGCAGGCGAAAAGGCTGCCCTAATTATTCTCCTGAGTTTAAGCAACAACTCGTTGCTGCCTCCTGCGAACCAGGAACATCCATCTCAAAACTGGCGCTTGAAAATGGCATTAACGCCAATCTGCTGTTCAAATGGCGCCAACAATGGCGCGAGGGAAAGCTGCTATTACCTTCTTCAGAGAACCCGCAGCTACTTCCTGTGACTCTCGATGCCGCTGACGTACAGCCAGAGCCGCCCACTGAGAGCCCGGAAGCCCTCAGTATCAGCTGTGAGATAACGTTCCGGCACGGGACGCTCCGCCTCAACGGCACTGTCAGCGAAAAGTTCCTGGCTCTGCTGATACAGGAGCTGAAGCGATGATCCCGTTACCAACAGGTACCAAAATCTGGCTGGTTGCCGGTACCACTGATATGAGAAATGGCTTCAACGGTCTTGCCGCAAAAGTACAGACGGCGCTGAAAGACGATCCGATGTCCGGCCACGTCTTCATCTTCCGGGGTCGCAGCGGCAACCAGGTCAAACTGCTGTGGTCCACCGGCGACGGGCTGTGCCTGCTGACCAAACGGCTGGAGCGTGGTCGCTTCGCCTGGCCCTCTGCCCGTGATGGCAAAGTGTTCCTGACCCCGGCCCAGCTGGCGATGCTGATGGAAGGCATCGACTGGCGACAACCTAAACGGTTGCTGACATCTCTGACCATGTTGTAGGCCTCTTTATCCTGGTTGTTGCTGAATAAGCCTGGTAAAATACGGGCTTATGAACGACACCTCTTCTGACGAAATCCTTCTGCTGAAACAGCGGCTTGCCGAACAGGAAGCGCTGAACCGCGCCCTGCTGGAAAAGCTGGCCGACCGTGAGCGCGAAATAGACCACCTGCAGGCGCAGCTGGATAAACTCCGCCGGATGAACTTCGGCAGCCGTTCCGAAAAAGTATCCCGTCGTATCGCACAGATGGAAGCTGACCTGAAGGTGCTTCAGAAAGAAAGCGATACGCTGACCGGTCGTGTGGATGACCCGGAAGTGCAGCGCTCGCTGCGTCAGACCCGCACCCGCAGACCGTTCCCCGAATCACTCCCGCGTGATGAAAAGCGTATGCTTCCGGCAGAATCCTGTTGCCCGGAGTGCGGTGGTTCGCTGAGTTACCTGGGTGAAGATGCCGCCGAACAGCTGGAGCTGATGCGCAGCGCCTTCCGGGTTATCCGGACAGTACGTGAAAAACATGCCTGTACTCAGTGCGATGCGATCGTGCAGGCAGCGGCGCCTTCACGGCCCATTGAGCGGGGTATCGCCGGCCCGGGGTTGCTGGCCCGCGTGCTGACCTCAAAGTATGCAGAGCACACACCACTGTACCGCCAGTCTGAAATATACGGCCGCCAGGGCGTGGAACTGAGTCGCTCACTGCTGTCGGGCTGGGTGGATGCATGCTGCCGGCTACTGTCGCCGCTGGAAGAGGCGCTTCAGGACTATGTCCTGATGGGTGGCAAACTCCACGCCGATGACACGCCCGTCCCGGTACTGTTACCAGGTAATAAAAAGACGAAGACCGGGCGGTTGTGGACGTACGTTCGCGACGACCGCAACGCCGGGTCAGCGCTGGCGCCGGCCGTGTGGTTCGCTTACAGCCCGGACAGAAAAGGCATCCATCCGCAGAGCCATCTTGCGGGCTTCAGCGGTGTTCTGCAGGCGGATGCGTACGCCGGGTTCAACGAGCTGTACCGCAATGGACAGATAACTGAAGCAGCCTGCTGGGCTCACGCCCGCCGCAAGATCCATGATGTGCACGTTCGTACTCCATCAGTGCTGACGGAGGAAGCCCTGAAACGGATAGGCGAACTGTATGCTATCGAGGCTGAAATACGGGGAATGCCGGCAGAGCAGCGTCTTGGTGAGCGTCAGCAGAAAGCTAAACCGCGACTGAAATCCCTGGAAAGCTGGCTGCGTGAAAAGATGAAAACGCTGTCGCGACACTCAGAGCTGGCGAAGGCGTTCGCGTACGCACTGAACCAGTGGCCAGCACTGACGTACTATGCAGACGATGGCTGGGCTGAAGCCGATAACAATATCGCTGAAAATGCGCTGCGGACGGTCAGCCTGGGCCGCAAAAACTTCTTGTTCTTCGGCTCTGACCACGGTGGTGAGCGCGGAGCACTGCTGTACAGCCTGATCGGGACGTGCAAACTGAACGGCGTGGAGCCAGAGAGGTATCTCTGTCATGTGCTCAACGTCATAGCTGACTGGCCGGTCAATCAGGTCAGCGAACTGTTACCCTGGCGAATAACCCTGCCAACTGAATAACCCGTTCCCGTCAATACGGTTCTCGCTGTACGCTTACAATTGAAGTGCACTACGGATAGCTCATTGTGCTTACAGGGATATCGCTTGATGTGATATTTGATTGTTTCTTTTCTGGAGCCTAAAGGAGAAAAAAGAATGGCTTTCGAATGGAAAGAAATTATCACACCTGTTGCGACGCTGACTGCCGTTTGGCTAGGGGCGAGATTTACACTGCGTAATGAATTGCGAAAAAAAACGCTGGAAATTCAGTCTGAAAAACTAGAACTGCTCTTCACTGAATGCTCTAACGTTTTGAAGGATATTAACCGTGTGTCGTTGGCTGTGTTACATACCCTTGATGATTTTATACCTACTACTGAATCGGAAGGGAGTGTTCCTGAACAGGAAATTCAGGATGCTCTAAGAGCATATAGGGAGAAAGGCGTTGTTATTGATTTTGATGCCATTACTGCTTGCCAGCATAAGCTTGAATTTCATCGGCCTAAAGAGTACCAGGCATGGATTGTAGCGCTCATACCATTGCTTGGGACTCTGACGAAAATGACACCTTATAACAATATGAATCCTATCGCCGAAGCTGATAACCGAAAATGGAGTCACCAGGAGTTAACATTGTACCGTCAGGAGTTAGACGAGAAACGGAACGCACTGCCAATACTAAGAAAGCGTTTAACTAGTGCTATGGCTTCTGACTATCGTCAACTCGGGCTCAGCAGTGAGCCAGCAAATTTTTGGGTATATGTGGAGCGCTGGAAAAGAGTCGTGAATGCCTTCTTTCACAAGCCGCCTACGTCACCTTTAACATAAGATTATTTCACTGTGGGAGAACCGCAATATTTACACCGCATCCTCCCACATGAAAAATTAGTTGATTAGCCACTCCCCAAACACTGCGCCCGAATCTCCGCAACCAACTTACTGATATCCCGCTTTTGACGCGGTCTTGCCGGTATGTCCGGCTCTGAAACCACAGGCGGTACAAACTCCGGTACCGCCGCTTTGCCGGTAAGCGTGCAGTGAGAACCGTATTGACGAAGTGAAGCTGGTCAGGCAGGCAGAGTAACCCGCCACGGGAGCAGAGCACCCACCCGGTTCACAGGCCAGTCGGCGATGACATCAAGTACATAATGCAGATAGCGTTCCGGATCCACGCCGTTTAATTTGCACGTCCCGATAAGACTGTACAGTGACGCACCGCGCTCACCACCATGATCCGAGCCGAAGAACAGCCAGTTTTTTCTCCCCAGACTGACCCGTCGTAGGGCGTTTTCGGCAATGTTATTATCCACCTCCACCCAGCCATCTTCTGCATAGCGGATCAGCGCCGGCCACTGGTTCAGCGCATACCCGAACGCCTTCGCCAGTTCTGAGTGCCTTGAGAGGGTTTTCTGTTTCTCCCGCAGCCACCCCTCCAGTGACGCCAGCAGCGGCAGCACTTTTTGGTGCCGGACTGCCTGCCGTTCCTCTGCTCTTTTACCTCTGAGCTCCGACTCGATGGCATACAGCTCGCCGATCCGTTTCAGCGCCTCCTCCGTCAGGGCTGACGGGGTACGGACGTGAACATCGTGGATTTTTCGGCGGGCATGGGCCCAGCACGCGGCTTCCTTTATATGGCCGTCGCGGTAGAGCTCGTTGAACCCGGCGTAGGCATCAGCCTGCAGTACGCCACTGAAGCCTGCAAGATGGGTCTGAGGGTGGATACCTTTTCTGTCCGGGCTGTAAGCGAACCACACTGCGGGGGCCAGCGCTGATCCGGCGTTGCGGTCGTCTCGAACGTACGTCCATAAGCGCCCGGTCTTCGTCTTCTTATTGCCCGGCAACAGCACCGGGACAGGCGTATCGTCAGCATGGAGTTTGCCGTCGGTCAGGACATAGTGCTGAAGGGCTTCATCCAGCGGTGCCAGCAGACGACAACACGCATCCACCCAGCCCGACAGTACAGAACGACTCAACACTACACCCTGGCGGGCATAGATCTCCGACTGGCGATACAGCGGTGTGTGCTCTGCATACTTTGAGGTCAGCACTCGGGCCAGCAGCCCCGGTCCGGCGATCCCCCGTTCGATGGGGCGCGAAGGAGCCGGGGCCTGAACGATGCGATCGCACCGACGGCAGGCATGCTTTTCACGGACTGTCCGGATAACCCGGAAGGCGCTGCGCATCAGCTCCAGCTGTTCGGCGGCATCCTCACCCAGGTAACTCAGCGAACCACCGCACTCCGGGCAACACGGCTCAGTCGGCAGCAGCCGCTTCTCATCCCGTGGGAGTGACTCAGGGAACGGTTTGCGGGTGCGGGTCTGACGCAGCGGGCGCTGCACTGCCGGGTCATCCACCCGGCCGGTCAGCGTATCGCTTTCCTGCTGCAGCAGGTTCAGGTCAGCTTCCATTTGCGCGATACGGCGGGATACCTTTTCGGAACGACTGCCGAAGTTCATCCGGCGCAGCTTATCCAGTTGCGCCTGCAGATGGTCTATTTCGCGTTCCCGGTTGCTCAGCTTTTCCTGCAGGGCGTGGATCAACGCTTCCTGTTCGGCCAGGCGCTGTTTCAGCAGAAGGATGTCGTCAGAAGAGGTATCGTTCATAAGCCTGTATTTTACCAGGCTTATTCTGCGACAACCAGGATAAAGAGCGCTACAACATGGTCAGGGATGTCAGTAACCGCTTTGGCTGTCGCCAGTCGATACCTTCCATCAGCATCGCCAGTTGCGCCGGCGTCAGGAACACTTTGCCATCGCGGGCTGAGGGCCAGGCGAAGCGACCACGTTCCAGTCGCTTTGTCAGCAGGCACAGACCATCGCCGGTGGACCAGAGCAGTTTTACCTGACTGCCGCTGCGTCCCCGGAAGATGAAGACGTGGCCGGACATCGGGTCATCTTTCAGCGCGGTCTGCACCTTTGCGGCGAGGCCATTGAAGCCGTTGCGCATATCGGTGATACCGGCAACCAGCCAGATTTTTGTGCCTGCGGGAAGATTTATCATACCGGCCCCCGCATCAGTTCGCGCAGGACAGTGCTCATGAGTTCAGCAGAGGGATGAGTCAGTGTTATTTCTCCTCCCCGACATTTTATGTGGCAGGTAGCGGGAGGAGAGCAGGATGGTAGTTCGAAGGTTGGGAGAGAAGAGCCCGCCTGAAGCTGCACGGGTATCAGGGCAGGAAGCGACGATGAGTTTTTTCGGGGCCGACAGACCCGCCCTTCACGCTGCCAGAGCCTTATCCATTTAAAGAGCAGGTTATCATTGACGTCATGTTTCCGGGCCAGTGCGGCAATACTGCCTTCTTCTTCAAGAGCCAGCCTGACCAGTTCCATTTTGAATTCAGGGGAATAGTGTTTCCGGGGAAGTCTTTCTTTAGCGCGCATGAGGTGTCCACCTGCAAAATAAGTGGGTGCTTAAGTTACAGGATCCTGGATTCGGGACCAGACGGTACTCAGACGACGCTTAC
>NZ_JAOWFA010000061.1:0-150270 GCF_030333885.1 Citrobacter sp. Cf132 | reverse complement strand
TGTAAATGTTCGTCTCATTCAAAAAACCTCCGCAACCCCATGTTTTCACATAACTGTTGCGTTGACCAATTGAATCTACAGTAGCCTTTTTTAATATGTCGTTTTCCATTTCAATGCGTTGTAGCTTTTTCTTCAGCTCACGTATTTCAATCTGTTCCGGGGTTATAGGGGAGGCTTTAGGTATTTTGCCCTGTCGTTCATCCCGCAACTGCTTTACCCATCGCGTCATGGTAGAAAGACCCACATCCATAGCACTGGCCGCAGCTGCAACGGTGTAGTTCTGATCAAGGACCAGTTGAGCGGATTCACGTTTAAACTCTGCGCTGAAATTTCTTTTTTTCATTGAGGCACCTGTAATGTTCTGAGGTGAGCATATCACCTCTGTTCAGGTGGCCAAATTCAGTAAACCACTACAAACCCCACCGAAGCGGGGTTTTATAAAGAGTGAAGCTGACCGAGAAGCCGCGTTCTTTTGAGCATAGCCTCGTGGACAGTCACTCATCTGGCCTATCCGGAAAGCAAAAACCCCACCGAAGCGGGGTTTTATAAAGAGTGAAGCTGACCGAGAAGCCGCGTTCTTTTGAGCATAGCCTCGTGGACAGTCACTCATCTGGCCTATCCGGAAAGCAAAAACCCCGCCGAAGCGGGGTTTTATAAAGAGTGAAGCTGACCGATAAGCCGGGTTCTGTCGTGGACAGTCATTCATCTAGGCCAGCAATCGCTCACTGGCTCAAGCAGCCTACCCGGGTTCAGTACGGGCCGTACCTTGTGAACCCCTATTTGGCCTTGCTCCGGGTGGAGTTTACCGTGCCACGGACTGTTACCAGCCGCGCGGTGCGCTCTTACCGCACCCTTTCACCCTTACCTGATCCCACTTACGTGGGCCATCGGCGGTTTGCTCTCTGTTGCACTGGTCGTGGGTTTCCCCCCCAGGCGTTACCTGGCACCCTGCCCTATGGAGCCCGGACTTTCCTCCCCTCCGCCCGTCTCCCCCGAAGAGGACGACGACGAAGCGGCGACTGTCTGGTCAGCTTCGGCGCGCAGTATAGAGGGTTTGTGGGGTAATGTCACCCCGCACTGCGCATTCCTATCGCTAACGTGGCAGCGATGTTTCTTGAGGCGCGATAAATATTATCAAATGCCCCACGGAAGGCCTCTTCCAGCGTGCTGATGCTGGTCAATACGCTAAACACCGCATCGATACCATATTGATGCACCACTTCCACATCGCGCGTCAGGCTGCCGCCAATACCAATTACCGGTTTGTGGTATTTCTTCGCGACATTCGCCACGCCAACCGGCACTTTGCCGTGAATACTCTGGCTGTCGATGCGTCCTTCGCCGGTCACCACCAGCGTACAGTCGTGAATATGCTCTTCCAGATTGAGGGCCTGAGTCACAATCTCTATCCCACTGCGCAGCTCCGCGCCTAAAAAAGCCATTAACGCGGCGCCCATACCACCGGCAGCCCCCGCCCCGGGAACATCCTTCACATCTACCCGCAGCGATTTTTTAATGATGTCGGCGTAGTGAGAAAGATTGCGGTCCAGTTCGAGAATGCGTTCTTCCGTCGCCCCTTTCTGTGGGCCGAAGATGCGCGAAGCGCCAGTATCACCTGTGAGCGGATTGGTCACATCGCAGGCCACGCGAATGGAGCAGGTTTTTAATCGCGGATCCAAACCGGAAATGTCGATGCTGTTGAGGCTCATCAGACTGCCGCCCCCGTAGCCAATCTCTGTCCCGTTAGCGTCGCAAAGTTTCGCGCCCAGAGCCTGCACCATACCCGCGCCACCATCGTTGGTTGCACTACCGCCAATGCCGATAATAATGCTCTGCGCCCCGCTATCCAGCGCCTGCAAAATCAATTCCCCGGTACCACGTGACGTGGTGACTAACGGGTTACGCTTATCAGGAGGTACTAACGCCAGACCACTGGCTGCCGCCATTTCGATAAACGCAGTTTTACCATCTCCGGACATGCCCCAGCAGGCATTCACTTTTTCGCCCAGCGGGCCCGTTACCCACGCGGAATATTCACTCCCTTGCGTGGCGGCAATCATGGCTTCGACCGTTCCTTCGCCGCCGTCGGCCACCGGAACTGAAACATATTGCGCATCGGGAAATATTTCCCGAAATCCTTTTTCTATTGCCTGAGCGACCTCAGTGGCAGATAGACTTTCTTTATAAGAGTCTGGGGCAATTACGATTTTCATAGTTATGTAGCCTGACTGTGCCGCGCAAGGCAAGAAATACAGGGCGCACATCCGCGCCCTTCTTGTTAGCGTGTGACTTCCACTTTCGCCAGTTTTTCGTAGTAACATGCGAGCGCGCTGTGATCGGCGGTGCCCAGCCCATCTGCGCGAAGCGCCTGCATCATCTCCATGACTGCAGCAGTCAGCGGCAACTGCGCGCCGACCCCATGAGAAGTGTCCAGCGCATTCGCCAGATCTTTGATATGCAGGTCAATACGGAAACCCGGCTTAAAGTTGCGGTCCATGACCATCGGCGCTTTCGCATCCAGCACGGTGCTTCCCGCCAGTCCGCCACGGATCGCCTGATACACCAGATCCGGATTCACACCCGCTTTGGTCGCCAGCGTCAGCGCTTCAGACATCGCCGCAATGTTCAGCGCCACAATCACCTGGTTCGCCAGCTTAGTGACGTTACCCGCGCCAATGTCACCGGTATGTACCACTGAACCAGCCATCGCTTTCAGCAAATCGTAGTACTTGTCGAAAATCGCTTTATCACCGCCAACCATCACCGACAACGTACCATCAATCGCTTTTGGCTCGCCGCCGCTGACCGGCGCATCCAGCATATCCACGCCTTTCGCTTTCAGCGCCTCGCTAATTTCACGGCTGGCCAACGGTGCAATGGAGCTCATGTCGATCAGCACAGTGCCCGGTTTCGCACCTTCAATAATTCCGCCTTCACCCAGCGCCACTTCCTTAACATGCGGCGAGTTCGGCAGCATGGTGATGATCACGTCGCACTGCTCAGCAATATCTTTCGCCGTGGCGGCGGTTTCTGCACCAGCGGCAATGACTTCCGCAATGGATTCCGGGTTACGGTCAGCAACCACCAACGAGTAACCTGCCTTGAGGAGGTTTTTACTCATTGGTTTACCCATGATACCGAGGCCAATAAAACCAACTTTCATTGTCATGTCTTTATCTCTCTCTCTACTGTCGATGGTGGTTATTTCTTAAAAGAATCAGCCAGTTTCTGCGTGGCTGAACGGAACACGCCAAGGTCGCTGCCAACAGCAACAAAGGTCGCGCCCCACTCCAGATAACGACGCGCATCCGCCTCTACCGGCGCCAGAATTCCGCTTGGTTTGCCATGTGCTTTCGCGCGGGCAAAAATGTGCTGGATAGCTTTCTGCACATCAGGATGTGACGCATTGCCGAGGTGGCCTAGCGCCGCAGCCAGATCGCTTGGGCCGACGAAGACACCGTCTACGCCTTCGGTCGCCGCGATGGCGTCAACGTTATCAACACCCTGCTGACTTTCGATCTGCACGATGATGGTGATGTTCTTATTCGATTGCGCAAAGTAGTCCGGTACGGTGCCAAACATATTGGCGCGATGGGAGACGGACACGCCGCGAATACCTTCCGGCGGATAGCGGGTCGACGCCACAGCGTTCACCGCCTCTTCTTGTGTCTCAACGAACGGGATCAGGAAGTTGTAAAACCCAATATCCAGCAGGCGCTTGATAATCACCGGCTCGTTGGTCGGCACGCGTACGACCGGCGCGCTGGCGCTGCCTTTCAGCGCCATCAATTGTGGGATAAACGTCGAGATATCGTTCGGCGCGTGTTCGCCATCCAGTACCAGCCAGTCAAAACCCGCCAGGCCTAAAACTTCGGTACTGATTGGGCTGGCCAATGCAGACCAGCAGCCAATCTGAATCTGTTGCGCCGCGAGGGCCGCTTTAAACTTATTCGGGAAAATCGTGTTATTCATCGCCTATACCTTTGTTTATTTCTGCAATTCCATACGTTTAATGTCACCGACAATAAACAGGTAGCAAACCATTGCCATCAGCGCCGAACACCCTACAAACATCAGCGCAGCATTAAATGAGTGCAGCTCGCTCACCAGATAACCAATCACCAGCGGGGTGACGATAGAGGCTACGTTGCCAAATACGTTAAATACCCCACCGCACAGACCGACGATTTCTTTCGGTGCAGTATCGGAGATCACCGGCCAACCCAGCGCGCCGAAGCCTTTGCCGAAGAACGCCAGCGCCATCAGCGCAACCACCAGAGTGGTGTTATCGGTGTAGTTACACAGAATAATGGTCGACGCGAGCAACATTCCGAGCACAATCGGCAGCTTACGTGCCAGGGTGATGCTGAAGCCACGTTTAATCAGATAATCAGAGAACACACCGCCGAGCACGCCACCGGCAAATCCGCACAGCGCAGGAATCGACGCCACCAGACCGACTTTCAGGATCGACATGCCTTTTTCCTGTACCAGGTAAATCGGGAACCAGGTAAGGAAAAACCAGGTGATAGTGTTGATAAAATACTGTCCGAAGAACACGCCAAGCATCATGCGGTTGGTCAGCAACTGCTTGATATAATGCAGTTTAGGACCACCTGATTTCACATCGCCGGGCTTTTTATGGTCCATATCCACGACCGCGCCGTTTTCAGAGATAAACTTCAGCTCTTCCTGCGACATACGCGGGTGATCGGTTGGGTTATGAATAAACTTTACCCACAGGCCGGTGAGCACAAAACCGATCACGCCCATCACGGTAAAGACGTGCTCCCAGCCCCAGGCAAAGGTCAGCCAGCCCAGCAGCGGCGAAAACAGCGCCAGGGAGAAATATTGTGCGGAGTTAAAAATCGCGGATGCCGTACCGCGCTCTTTCGTCGGAAACCAGGCGGCCACAATACGGGCGTTCGCTGGGAAGGACGGCGCTTCCGAGAAGCCCAGCATGAAACGCATGATGAACATTGAAATACCCGCCCAGGCCAGCGGGAACATATCGACAAAACCCTGCAGAAAGGTGAACAGCGACCAGAAGAACAGACTGTAAGTGTAGACTTTCTTCGAACCGAACTTATCCAGCAGCCAGCCGCCAGGGATTTGCATCAACAGGTAAGCCCAACCGAAGGCGGAGAAAATGTAACCCATTGAAATGGCACTGAGCTGCAACTCTTTCGCCACTTCCGTGCCGGCAATAGATAGCGTGGCACGGTCCGCGTAGTTAACGGCGGTAACAATAAATATTATTAGCAATATTAAGTAACGGGTGTGCGTACCTTTCTTTTTCTCGACAACTGTATCCAGTATCATTCTAATTACCTCGGGCACATAAAAGTTTTATTATTATTTGGCAGATATCCCTGGTGATAAATTACCGATAATAAAAACGTATAATAATTTATCAGACGCAATGAAACCGTGATTTAGTATAATCAGCAGCGCAACGTTAATCATTGTGCAAGCGCTCATTAAATATGCGTTATTAAATTAATGTTTTGGGCATATGCACACATGCATGGGCGCTAATCCACACATTTACGTATTGCTCCCCCTGCTGGCGCGGTCTTGCTGAGTTTAAGTGATCATTGTCACATTCTTCACGATAAACTCCTGACATTCTTATTTCACGATACCGAATCTTTATTACTGACAATGAGATTCAAAATATAAATATCCACACTATTATCACCACTTGTTGGAGAATACTGGACAATGGCCGACATCGAAATTAGACAAGAATCGCCAACGGCGTTTTATATTAAAGTTCACGAAACAGATAATGTGGCGATAATTGTCAATGACAATGGTCTGAAAGCCGGAACGCGTTTTCCGGACGGACTGGAACTTGTTGAACATATTCCCCAGGGTCATAAAGTGGCGCTCGTGGATATTCCTGTTCATGGCGAAATCGTGCGTTATGGCGAAGTGATAGGCTATGCCGTTCGCGATATCCCACGCGGCAGCTGGATTGATGAATCAATGGTTGAGCTGCCCAAGGCTCCGCCGCTGGAGACGCTACCGCTGGCAACTAAAGTGCCTGAGCCGCTGCCGCCTCTCGAGGGTTATACCTTCGAAGGTTACCGCAATGCTGACGGTAGCGTTGGCACCAAGAACCTGCTCGGCATCTCCACCAGCGTGCACTGCGTGGCGGGCGTGGTGGACTATGTGGTGAAAATCATTGAACGCGATCTGCTGCCCAAATACCCGAATGTTGACGGTGTGGTGGGGCTCAATCATCTGTACGGTTGCGGCGTGGCGATTAACGCTCCAGCCGCCATCGTGCCCATTCGAACTATTCATAATATTGCGCTGAACCCTAACTTTGGCGGTGAGGTAATGGTCATTGGCCTCGGCTGTGAAAAACTGCAGCCAGAGCGCCTGCTGGAAGGTACCCACGATGTAAAAAGCATTCCGGTCGACAGCGCCAGCATCGTCAGCCTGCAGGATGAAAAACACGTCGGCTTTCAATCGATGGTTGCCGATATTTTGCAAGTGGCCGAACGCCATCTGGCAAAGCTCAATCAGCGCCAGCGTGAAACCTGCCCGGCATCAGAACTGGTGGTCGGCATGCAGTGCGGCGGCAGCGATGCGTTTTCCGGCGTGACGGCCAACCCAGCGGTAGGTTATGCCTCCGACCTGTTAGTACGCTGCGGCGCGACAGTGATGTTCTCCGAAGTAACTGAAGTGCGCGATGCCATCCACCTTCTGACCCCGCGCGCGATTAACGAAGAGGTGGGTAAACGCCTGCTCGAGGAGATGGCCTGGTACGACAACTACCTGGACATGGGCAAAACGGACCGGAGCGCCAACCCATCACCGGGCAACAAAAAAGGCGGTCTGGCAAACGTGGTAGAAAAAGCGCTGGGTTCTATTGCGAAGTCGGGCAAGAGCGCGATTGTCGAAGTCTTGTCGCCGGGCCAGCGTCCAACCAAACGTGGCCTGATTTACGCTGCCACCCCCGCCAGCGATTTTGTCTGCGGTACGCAACAGGTTGCTTCCGGGATCACAGTACAAGTCTTTACCACCGGTCGTGGTACGCCGTATGGCCTGATGGCCGTGCCGGTGATTAAAATGGCGACACGCACGGAGCTGGCCAATCGTTGGTTTGACCTGATGGACATCAACGCCGGCACCATCGCTACCGGAGAAGAAACCATTGAAGACGTGGGTCTGAAACTGTTCGAGTTTATTCTCGACGTCGCCAGCGGACGTAAGAAAACCTTCTCAGATCAGTGGGGACTGCATAACCAGCTGGCGGTGTTTAACCCGGCGCCAGTGACCTGATTATCGAAACGAAAGCCAACGAAAAAACGGGGATTTGTCCCCGTTTTTGATGTCGATGCTTCAACAAATAAAGTGATAACGTTCGCATTTTAAGAGGTTTTTTTAAACATCTATTTTTTTCGATTCAAACCTACCAAATGAACCTAACGACATGAAATTAAAAGAAATAATACCACCATTGTTTTACGTTATATTTTCGTTTTGATAAAAGAGAAACCTACCGAAAGACGAGCTTGTTTTAATGCGATAATCCCCTCTTTTTTACTGCTTTGACTTTCTCCGGTGTAAAACAGATTATTCATAGGCTCCTGTAATTTACCTCATAAGCATTCTGACCTGAATAAAGAGGGAAGTTATGTATACCCTGAATAAAAATAATGTCGCATTGGCTTGTCTTATTTCCTGTTTACTGGCAACTCCTGTCTTCGCGAGTGCTGAAGGCCAGTCGGACGCAAAGCCTGTTAAATTACGCTACACGTTATGGGACCGTAATCAACTCCCTGGCGAACAACAGCTCGTTAATGAATTTGAAAAAGACAACCCCGGAATTAAGGTCGAAATTGAACTAACTCCTTATGACCAATATTTTATCAAACTCAGTTCAGCAGTCGGTGGAAATGTAGCACCGGATGTATTCTGGATGAACATGCCTAATTTCCAGCAATATGTGAAAAATGGCATGCTGGAACCACTGAGTAATTATCTGAAAGATAAATCAGCGCCGAAACTGGATGATTTTGTTAAAAGCTCAGTCGATGCCTACCAATACCAGTCGCAACAATATGCCATCCCAAGGGATATTGATGCAATTGCCGTCTGGTACAACAAAAAAGTGTTCGATCAGGCTGGTGTGAGTTATCCCGATAAAAACTGGACGTGGAACGATCTAAAACAAAAATCAGATCAGTTACGTAAAGGGCTGGATAAACTGTCTTATCCACTGGCAATGGAATTCAGCAGCGGACAGGATAGTTACTTTAACCTGCTATTACAGGCCGGGGATAAGATTGTACTACCTGAGGGCAAAACGGATGTTGCCAATGACAAAGCTATCGCCGTCTATCGCGATGTTCAAGGCATGCTGAACGCGGGACTAATCCAACCGCCAGGCGAGATGGAAGCCTCAGACGTCTTCCAGTCAAACCGGGTAGCCATGGTCTACGCAGGCTCATGGTGGGCATTACCCTTCTCTCAAAATGAGCTGATTAAGGATCACATCGGCGTAGTGCCAATGCCAAAAATGGCAGAGCAGGCAGGTGTATCCCATAGTCTGGCATTTGCTATGTCAGCCAAAAGTCAGCATAAAGATGCGGCGTGGAAGTTCATTGAATTCATGAGCTCTGAGCATGCGCAGCAGACTCTGGCTACGGGAAAAGTCGTGATCCCGGCTAACCAAAAAGTGGCCAAAGAGTGGGCTGAAGGCTTTAAGGATATTGATGTTTCAGCCTATATCGATTCGTTGGCTTTCTCACATAAATATCCAACCGCAGGCTCCAATACCGCTAAGTGGAATAGCATCCTGAATGATGGCTTGAAAAAAGTGTGGACGGGTACTGACCCAGAGAAAGTCATACCTGGTGTTGCTAAACGCGTTGAACGAGAAATGCAGAAATAATCCTGAGGGAGCCATGCTCCCTCTCGCTTTCGCCCGCGCAATATATTTTGGTTGCACAGTGAGCATCCCGGAGTCTGTATGAGCTATTCAGATGAAGCTGCATCCCCACAATTACCGGCCAGAGAGGCGCAAAAAAAATCCCTGACCAAGCTGGAAAAAGAAGAACGCTTCTGGGGATGGATAATGATTATGCCGTTACTGGCGGGATTAATTGTTTTTTACTTTACTCCATTCTTCCAGAACGTTTTTTATAGTTTCACCGACCTGGGCGAGTTTCAGATCTGGACGACGATCAGCTTAGATAACTATATTAATTTATTCAGCGATGATGAGTTTCGTTCAGCAATATATAACACCTTGGCCTATGTTTTTATTTGCGTACCGATAATCACCGTTTTGTCATTACTGCTCGCAATTGGCCTGAATCAGGCGATTCGCGGTCAGTGGTTGTTTCGCACGCTGTTATTTCTGCCCGCTGTCACTATGCCTGCGGCCATTGCTATGGTCTGGCAGTGGTTGATGAACCGAAACTTCGGCTTAATTAATCAGATCCTGGCCTTTTTCGATCTTCCGGCCATCGGTTGGTTATCCGATCCCGATGTCGTCCGCCTGAGCGCCTCGTTGGTTATCATCTGGTCGGCTATTGCGCTAAAGATGATCATTCTGCTCGCTGGATTGCAGGGGATCCCCAAACAAATTTATGAAGCGATGTCGCTGGATGGCATCAGCAAATTGCGTGGATTCTGGTCTATTACCTTACCGCTAATGATCCCCACGCTGTTTTTCGTACTGGTGATCTCTTTTATCGAAACGCTGCAAATTTTCGATGTGGTTTATCTGCTGTTTGGCAGTTCATCCATGGTGGACGATCAGACGATGACTATCGCCTATCTCTTCTATAAATACGCCTTTATCTACCATGAAAAAGGGTATGCCTCAGCGATCGCCGTGGTGATTTTCGTTATCACGATGGTCCTGACGCTGCTGCAAATATGGATTGGTAAACGACTTAAAGCACAGTGAGGCAACCACGATGTTCATGACTAAACGTGAAAAATGGCTAATTTACGGCTTGATGATCCTCGCGACGCTGGTAACTGTGGTTCCCTTCATCTGGATGATCATCACCTCTTTTAAAACCCAGGCAGAAAGCATCGCCTTTCCGCCGATCCTGCTACCTGCCAACCCAGGGTTTCAGGCTTACGGTAAAATCTTGCATGAAATGCCTTTTGGCAGCTTTTACTTTAACTCGATCGTCTCCACGCTGGTCATCGTCATTTTGCAGACGCTGATTGCGGCAATGGCAGCGTACGGTTTCTCCCGACTGCGTTTTAAAGGGCGAGATGTCCTGTTTATGCTGTGTATTTCAATTCTGATGGTGCCCGGTCAGATCTTTTTAATCCCACAGTTTTTAACCGTTGAAAAAATCGGTTTGCTGAACTCAATTCCTGGACTGGTGCTACCGGGTTTATTCAGCATATATAGCGCCTTTTTATTGCGTCAGTTTTTTCTGTCAGTACCTAAAGAACTGGAAGAGGCAGCCATTATGGATGGGTATAACCATCTGACTATTTTCTTCAAAATTATGCTGCCATTAATTAAACCAGGGCTGATTGCCTGCGTCATTATTAACGGATTGTGGAGCTGGAATAACTTAATGTGGCCGCTGATCGTCAACACCTCCATGGATAAAATGACATTACCGGTGGGGTTAGCCTCACTTTCCGGACGCTCAGGCGTGGAATATCCGATGTTAATGGCGGGCGCATTGCTGGCGATTATCCCGATGTTGTTACTTTATATCTTCTTCCAGCGCTATTTTATTCGCGGCATCGCTGGTGCCGGAATTAAAGGATAAGGGGCAGTGTTATGTCAGGTATTCAATTACAGGCAGTAAGCAAAGTCTATCCCAATGGCTTCCAGGCGATCCATGGCGTTGATCTTGAAATCCACGATGGCGAATTCATGGTGTTTGTCGGGCCATCAGGCTGCGCCAAATCAACGCTGCTGCGCATGATTGCAGGTCTGGAAGATATCACTCATGGTCATATCGCAATCGGAGAGAAGTGCGTCAACGACCTGCTACCAAAGGAGCGAGGCGTTGCCATGGTCTTCCAGAATTATGCCCTCTATCCCCACATGACGATTTATAAAAATATGGCATTCAGTCTGTTAGGGAAAATGAGCAAAGAAGAGATTGATATCCGCGTACGGGAAGCTGCACACAAGCTGGAAATAGAGACATTACTCGATAAAAAGCCCGGCCAACTTTCGGGCGGTCAATGTCAGCGCGTTGCCGTTGGCAGGGCCATCGTGCGTAAGCCAGACGTTTTTTTGTTTGATGAGCCGCTTTCCAACCTGGATGCAAAGCTGCGTGTTTCAATGCGCGTGCGGCTGACAGAACTGCATCGACAACTGCGTCACGAAGGCGTGAGCGCAACCATGGTGTACGTCACGCACGATCAGATTGAAGCGATGACGATGGGAGACAGGATTTGCGTTCTTAATGGCGGTCGTATTATGCAGGTGGATACCCCAGGAAATATCTACCATCACCCCAGGAATAAATTTGTTGCTGGTTTTATTGGTAATCCGGCAATGAATATTATGCTGCTTGATATTGAACCCGGTACTCGTGGTCTGCGCCTGGCTGATAATTTAATCCTGCCATTAAATACACGCTTGAGTAACCTACTGGAGCAATATCCGCACTCCAGCGTCTGGTTCGGCATCCGGTCAGAGGCCATTCAGTTAGCCTCGCAGCATGACGTCTCTGCGTTCGATGCGCACATTACCAACGTAGAAAGGATGGGCAACGAAGACCTTCTGCATTTTGATATTGGTGAGCAACATATGATCTTACGTATTAACTCCTCACCCGACTGGGCCCCTCTTCCCGGCGAATCTATCAAAGTGAAATTTAATCTGGAAGCCGCCTTTTTGTTTGATAAAAAACATGAAGAAAATTTGGCCTGACCGTTATTCAGGCTAAGTGAAAAATGAGAGGTTTATATGTGTGCGAATAAAGTGACCGTATTAGTGGTAGGGGCTGGTGCGCGCGGAGAAATATATGCTCGCTATGCGCTTGAACATCCAGACAGAATGCAGGTAGTAGGCGTTGCTGAGCCCAGAGAGGCGTATCGCCAGCAGTTTGTCGCACAGCATAAGATTGCCCCAAATAACGTATTTTGCGACTGGCAAGAGGCTGCGGCCCAACCCAAAATGGCCGACGTAGTACTTATTTGCACGCAGGATAATATGCACAAAGATCCTGCCGTGGCGTTTGCCAATCTCGGCTATCACATTCTGCTGGAAAAACCGCTCGCCCCTACGCCAGAAGATTGCCGGATCATTATTGATGCGGTTAAACGCAACAACGTATTACTGGCCGTCGCGCACGTCCTGCGGTACACCCGCTATACGCAAAAGCTGAAATCACTGCTTGATGATGGCGTAATTGGCGATATTGTCAGCATGCAGCATCTCGAACCCGTAGGCTACTGGCATCAGGCGCACTCGTTTGTACGTGGTAACTGGCGCAATGAAGCAGAATCGTCATTTATGTTATTACAGAAATCCTGTCATGATTTGGACTGGATCCGCTACATCATGGGCGACAACTGCAAGGACGTAGGATCATTTGGCAGCCTGAGCCACTTTGTGAAAGAGAATCAGCCTGCTGGCGCCGCCGACCGCTGCCTTGATTGTCAGGTTGAAGCAACCTGCCCCTGGTCTGCCTGCAAAATTTATCTGGGTGAAAACCACAAATGCACTCCTCACTTCCGTCGGGTGCTGACTGCAGATCCCAGCGAAGAAAATGTCCGCCAGGCGCTGCGCGATGGGCCTTATGGTCGCTGCGTTTATCGTTGTGATAATGATGTGGTGGATCATCAGGTTGTTAACTTACGTTTTGCCCACCAGCAGACGGTGACCTTTACCATGACCGCATTTACCAAAATGGAAGATCGAAAAACGCGCCTGTTTGGCACCAGAGGTTATCTGGAAGGTGATGGCGAGCAGATCCGGGTGTTTGATTTCCTGACAGACAAAGAAACAGTGCATCAGATCGAGGAGATCGCCGCTGGAACACAAACACAGATGGGGGGACATGGTGGTGGCGATTACTACCTGATGGATCGCTTTATCCATGCAGTGATGGCCAACGATCAAAATATGATCCTTTCTGGCCCGGATGAGTCACTGGAAAGTCACTTAATGGTCTTTGCCGCAGAACGCGCTCGCAAGGAAAACAGTCTGGTTACGCTGTGAAGCCGGAGGAGATGAGGCATGTTTTACGGTGTTGATATTGGTGGAACCAAAACTGAAATTGTCGCTTTTGATAAGGAAATGCAGGTTTGCTGGCGCAAGCGCGTCGCCACGCCAGTCCAGGATTATGAACTCTTTCTTTCGACCTTTACTTCACTTATTGATACCGCCGACTGGGCGACGGGAACGCAAGGAAAAATTGGCATCGGCATGCCCGGTCTCATGGACAGACATACCGGAAAATTACTGTCATCTAACGTGCCCTGCCTGACCGGACGTCAGGTGATGAACGATTTAGCTAACCGCCTCAATCGTTCGGTTGAGCTGGACAATGACTGCTGCTGTTTTGCACTCTCGGAAGCTCATACCCAGCAGGCTCGCCAGTTCTCCAGAATTTTTGGTGCCATCATTGGCACCGGCATGGGCGGAGGATTAGTCATTGACGGTCAGTTGTATCGGGGTCGCAACCGGATGGCCAGTGAGTTTGGCCATTTACCGCTTCCAGCAACGTTTATGCGCCGCTATCATTTACCGGAACTGAAGTGCGGTTGTGGCTTACAAGGGTGTCTGGAACGCTATCAATCCGGCCCCGGTTTACTGTGGCTCCACAAACACTTCAGCGGAGAACAACTCAAAATGGAGACCCTGCTGGAGCATTATCGTCATGGCAATGCCAGCGCCGTTACTACCATGGAAGCATGGATTGATATGTTGGGTTGTACGCTGGCGCAATTGCAGTTGATTCTGGATGTCGATGCTTTTGTTCTCGGCGGTGGGGTTTCCAACATCGAAGAAATTTATACGTTGCTGCCGCAGGCCATGTCACGTTATTTGTTCCCGGGATTAGAACCTGCCCGCGTATTCCCGGCCATCCATGGCGCATCCAGCGGGGTTCGTGGTGCCGCATTGCTGCTGGTTGAACAGGGTACGCAGACCCATTAAAAAACTGCTGGCGGGGGAATCTCGCCAGCAATTTCAGTTATTCATCCGCAATCACCACATCCACCCCAAGCTGGATTAACGTCCGGTGATAATTTTCTGGGATCCCGCTGTCGGTAATCACCCGGTCAATCCCGCTGATTTCGCTAATCATACAGAAACTTTTGCGGCCAAACTTGCTGGAGTCAGCGACCACCGTGACCTCCTGCGCAACTTCACACATTACCTGATTCAGATGTGCTTCTCCCGGATGTGGCGTGGTAATACCCGCTTCCAGGCAGAATCCGTCAACGCCTAAGAAAAGCTTATCAAACCGGTATTGTCTAAGCTGGTGTTCTGCTGAAGGGCCATACAATGAATAGACGCTTTGCCTGACATTCCCTCCCAGAATCATGACGTCTACGCGCTCAAAATTCGCCAGTTCCCATGCAATGTTGAGCGCATTGGTCATCACCACCAGATCGCGGCGATTTTTTAACATAGGAGGAATGAGCGTGGTGGTCGAACCGGAATCGAGGATTAACGTGTCACCATCTTTCACAAAGCTGGCCGCTTTTTCGGCAATACGCGTTTTCACATCGCGATTCAGCCGGTCCTTATCCTGCAAAGGCCGGTCAAGGGCAAAGTGCTGATTGAGAACCGCCCCGCCGTAGGAGCGCATGACACATCCCTTCTGTTCCAGATAACGTAAGTCGTTGCGGATCGTAACCGATGACACACCAAAATGGACGCTCAGTGGCTCGACACGAACGCTACCCTGATCGCATAGCAGATCAATTATTTGCTCGCGACGTCTTAAGTTATCCAGCATTTCTATTGCTCCATCAAATATTCATGTTGTTTTGTTTTAGCGCTTTAGCACTTTCGTTTTCTTTTGAATATATTACATCAGAAGCAATAAGGTGAATTTGTGCGCACTGGCCCAGCGTTGAATTTAACAAAAATTGACTATTTTCTTTCGTTTTAGCAAATCGAAACGAAGAAAACCGAAAAAATGAAAAGACTCAAAATGGGTAAGATGCGAGAAAGAGGCGGGAAGCATGCGAAAAAACGAAAGCGAGCTACTAAAAAAGCTCGCTTATGGTTTGTTTTTGTTTAATTGAAAGGGATCACATTTTTGAATTTTAGAGCGGGACTACTCAACAATGATCACTTCAACACCGCTGCGGCGTAGTTCCTGCAAGCTCTCCTCTGGGATGCCTTCATCAACAATGATGGTATGGATCCTCTGGGTATCAATGATCTTATGCAGGCTGGAGCGGTTAAACTTCGTCGAGTCGGTAACGACAATGATACGTTCAGCCACTTCACACATCCGACGGTTGAGACGCGCCTCATCTTCGTTGTGCGTGCTAACACCACGCTCTAAATCGATAGCATCAACGCCAAGAAACAGCATGTCGAAGTGATAATTTTGTAGCGACTGCTCAGCCTGATCGCCATAAAACGATTGTGACTGACGACGCAAATGACCGCCGGTCATCAGCAGCTCAACCCCTTCGGCTTCCAATAACGCATTGGCGACATTCATACCGTTGGTCATAGCAATGACATTAGTATGCTGGCGCATCAGGCGGGCAATTTCATAGGTCGTGGTGCCGGAGTCAAGGATCACGCGGTGTCCCGGTTGAATTAACTCTGCGGCGGCTCTGGCAATACTGCGTTTTACTGCCGTATTAAGTGAACTCTTATCTTCTACAGAAGGCTCCACAACAGGCGCATTGCTCTCGCATATTAGCGCTCCGCCATAGGCACGTACCGCAATCCCCTGCTTTTCCAGAAAGGCGAGGTCGTTGCGAACAGTGACCGTGGAGACGCCAAAAAATAAGGAAAGATCGTTAACCTGAACGCTTCCCTGCTGCCGTAACCGCTGGATGATCTGCTCACGTCTTTCGCTGGTGCCAATAACGCGCTTGTCTGCAGAGGACTCGGTGTTACTCATAAGAAATCCTTTAGTTAAACCTTTCGTTTTATTTCGTTTTGTCTATTAACGCCTTTCTTTTGCGCGAATGCAAGCCCCGCAAGCAGGGAAGAGCCGGACGAACTTACGCTGAAACCTTTCATTGTGTTTCTTTTGTGAAACAGATCGGAAAACTATTATCTTTCGTTTTATTTTTATAACACCATGATGCAGTATTAAATGAAACAAAACGAAAGATTGATGTCGCAGTAATCTGACCTGGAGAGGAAAGTGAAACATCTAACTAAAATGGTCGAGCAGCATAAACGGGGGAAGGCAAACGGGATTTATGCCGTTTGTTCCGCGCATCCAATCGTATTGGAAGCCGCAATACGCTACGCCCATGCAAACCATACACCGCTGTTGATCGAAGCAACCTCTAATCAGGTTGACCAGTTTGGCGGCTATACGGGTATGACACCAGCCGATTTTCGCAGTTTTGTCTGCCGTTTAGCCGACTCGCTTGATTTTTCTCAGGATATGCTGATTCTCGGCGGAGACCATCTCGGGCCAAACCGTTGGCAAAATCTGCCTGCGGAACAGGCAATGGCCAATGCAGACGATCTGATCAAGAGCTATGTCGCCGCAGGCTTTAAAAAAATCCACCTCGATTGCAGCATGTCTTGTGCTAACGACCCGGTTCCACTGACGGATGAAATTGTCGCTGAGCGCGCCGCACGTCTGGCAAAAGTCGCCGAAGAAACCTGTATGGCACATTTTGGCGAGTCTGACCTGGTCTATGTGATTGGCACAGAAGTGCCGGTTCCAGGTGGCGCTCACGAAACGTTAACCGACCTGGCGGTAACAACGCCCGATGCCGCACGCGCAACGCTTCAGGCTCACTATCACGCCTTTGAAAAGCACGGTCTGGAAGGTATCTGGCCGCGTATTATCGCCCTGGTGGTGCAACCTGGCGTTGAATTCGACCACACACACATCATTGATTATCAACCACAGAAAGCTGTGGCACTCAGCAAAATGGTGGAAGACTACGACACACTCGTGTTTGAAGCGCATTCTACCGATTACCAAACGCCACAGTCCTTGCGCCAACTGGTGATAGATCACTTCGCTATCCTGAAAGTGGGACCTGCGTTGACCTTCGCTCTGCGTGAAGCACTGTTTTCACTGGCCGCGATTGAAGAAGAATTACTGCCTGCAAAAGCTTGTTCAGGCCTACGACATGTGCTGGAAAGCGTGATGCTTGATCGCCCAGAGTACTGGCAGAGCCACTATCACGGTGATGGCAACGCACGCCGTCTGGCTCGCGGATACAGCTACTCCGATCGTGTTCGTTACTACTGGCCGGACAGCCAGATTGATGAGGCATTCGAACGTCTGGTACGTAACCTGGCGGATGACCCCATTCCACTGCCGCTGATTAGCCAGTATTTACCCTTGCAGTACGTAAAAGTGCGCGAGGGAGATCTCAGCGCCACGCCGCGAGAACTCATCATTAACCATATTCAGGACATACTGCAGCAATATCACTGCGCCTGCTTGGGTGCTCCAGCTCGTAACGCATAACAAAAAAGAGAAAAATACCATGCCAAACATTGTATTAAGTCGCATTGATGAACGTCTGATTCACGGTCAGGTTGGTGTGCAATGGGTCGGGTTTGCGGGGGCAAACCTGGTGCTGGTCGCTAATGATGAGGTGGCTGAAGATCCAGTGCAGCAAAACCTGATGGAAATGGTACTGGCAGAAGGGATCGCCGTACGCTTCTGGTCACTACAAAAAGTGATCGACAATATTCACCGTGCCGCCGATCGCCAGAAAATTCTGCTGGTCTGCAAATCGCCTGCGGATTTCTTCCGTCTGGTCGAAGGCGGTGTTCCTGTTAACCGTATCAACGTTGGCAATATGCACTACGCCAACGGCAAACAACAAATCGCCAAAACGGTTTCTGTAGACGCTGCCGATATTACGGCGTTCAACGGGCTCAAAGCCGCTGGAGTGGAATGCTTCGTTCAGGGCGTTCCAACAGAACCCGCCCAGGACCTCTATAAACTTCTCTGAGGGATTCACAATGGAAATCAGTCTGTTGCAGGCTTTTGCGTTGGGTATTCTCGCCTTTATTGCAGGCCTGGATATGTTCAACGGGTTAACGCACATGCACCGCCCAGTTGTTCTCGGGCCGCTGGTCGGCCTGATTCTGGGCGATCTGCATACCGGTATTTTAACAGGTGGTACGCTGGAACTGGTGTGGATGGGTCTGGCCCCACTGGCAGGAGCTCAGCCGCCAAACGTGATTATCGGCACTATCGTGGGAACCACGTTTGCCATAACGACCGGAGTGAAACCTGAAGTTGCCGTAGGTGTGGCGGTACCGTTCGCCGTAGCAGTACAGATGGGGATTACCTTCCTGTTCTCTGTGATGTCCGGGGTGATGGCTCGCTGCGATCGCATGGCAGCGAATGCCGATACAGCCGGGATTGAGCGGGTCAACTATCTGGCGTTGCTCGCGCTGGGGACCTTCTACTTTTTATGCGCGTTCCTGCCAATTTACTTTGGCGCGGAACATGCCAAAACCGCGATAGATGTTCTGCCGACGCGTCTGATTGACGGCCTCGGCGTGGCAGGCGGCATCATGCCAGCTATCGGCTTCGCCGTACTGCTGAAAATCATGATGAAAAACGTCTATATCCCCTACTTCATCCTGGGTTTTGTCGCCGCAGCCTGGCTCAAACTCCCTGTGCTGGCAATCGCCGCCGCAGCACTGGCAATGGCGCTGATCGATTTTCTGCGTAAATCACCTGAACCTACAGCTCCCGCAGCACAAAAAGAGGAATTCGAAGATGGCATCTAATCAAACGGCTCTGCCGAACGTTTCCGAAACCGAAGAAACGCTGCTGTCCGGCACCAATGAAAACGTCTACGAAGACCAGAATATCGGTGCCGAGCTGACGAAAAAAGATATCAACCGTGTTGCCTGGCGTTCAATGCTGTTGCAGGCCTCTTTTAACTACGAACGTATGCAGGCATCAGGATGGCTGTACGGCCTGTTACCTGCTCTGAAAAAGATCCACACCAATAAGCGCGATCTGGCGCGTTCGATGAAAGGCCATATGGGCTTCTTCAACACGCACCCATTCTTGGTCACGTTTGTTATCGGGATTATCCTGGCGATGGAACGCTCCAAGCAGGATGTGAACAGTATTCAAAGCACCAAGATTGCCGTGGGTGCACCACTTGGCGGTATCGGTGATGCCATGTTCTGGTTAACGTTACTGCCTATTTGCGGCGGTATCGGGGCCAGCCTGGCGCTGCAAGGCTCTATTCTTGGCGCTGTTGTCTTTATTGTTATGTTCAACGTGGTTCATCTTGGTCTGCGCTTTGGGCTGGCACACTATGCTTATCGAATGGGCGTTGCTGCCATCCCGCTGATTAAAGCTAACACCAAAAAGGTTGGACATGCGGCATCCATCGTTGGGATGACGGTGATCGGCGCGCTGGTAGCGACCTATGTTCGCCTGAGCACTACGCTGGAAATCACTGCTGGCGATGCAGTGGTGAAACTGCAAACAGATGTGATAGACAAGCTGATGCCTGCTTTTTTACCGCTGGTCTACACATTAACCATGTTCTGGCTGGTCCGCCGTGGCTGGAGTCCTCTGCGCCTTATCGCCATTACCGTGGTGCTCGGCGTCGTAGGTAAGTTCTGTCACTTCCTGTAAACATAAGGGGTTGTAGATGTTAGGTATTATTTTGACGGGTCATGGCGGGTTTGCCAGCGGAATGGAAAAAGCGATGAAACAGATTCTGGGTGAACAATCACAGTTCATCGCCATCGACTTTCCGGAAACCTCAACCACCGCCTTACTCACATCGCAGCTTGAACAGGCGGTGAGTGAACTGGATGCGCAGCAAGACATCGTGTTTCTGACAGACCTGTTAGGCGGGACACCATTTCGCGTCGCTTCCACCCTGGCCATGCAAAGGCAAGGCACCGAGGTGATCACTGGCACTAATCTGCAACTACTGCTGGAAATGGTGCTGGAGCGCGATGGCCTGACCAGCGAAGCATTTCGCTTGCAGGCGCTGGAGTGCGGGCATCGTGGTTTAACTAGCCTGGTGGACGAACTGGGACGCTGTCGTGAGGAAAAGCCCGTTGAGGAAGGGATATGAGACAGCTACTTCGCGCCAGACGTCTACTGACCGAACGGGGCTGGCTGGACGATCATCAAATACACATTGAAGACGGCATCATTGCAGAAATAGAGCCAATCCCCTCCGGCGTTATGGTCCACGATGCAGAGCTGCTTTGTCCGGCTTACATTGATATCCACGTGCACGGCGGTGCGGGCGTCGATGTGATGGATGAAGCACCGGATACGCTCGACAAACTGGCGATGCACAAAGCACGTGAAGGGGTAGCCAACTGGCTACCCACTACCGTCACCGCTCTACTACCAGATATTCGCAAGGCGCTTGAGCGTATCGCCCATCGTTATCATTCCGGAGGGCCCGGCGCACAGGTGCTGGGCAGTTATCTTGAAGGCCCGTACTTTACGCCGCAGAATAAAGGGGCGCACCCGCCTGAGCTTTTCAGGGAACTGGAACTCAGTGAACTGGATGAACTGATTGCGATTTCCCAGCAAACATTGCGCGTCGTTGCGCTGGCACCAGAAAAACCCGGTGCATTACAGGCCATCGAACATCTGAAGCAGCACAACGTACGGGTGATGCTGGGACACAGCGCTGCTACCTGGGAACAAACCCGCACGGCCTTTGACGCCGGTGCTGACGGACTGGTGCACTGCTATAACGGTATGACCGGCTTACATCATCGGGAGCCAGGAATGGTTGGCGCAGGGTTAACCGACCCTCGCGCCTGGCTGGAACTTATCGCTGACGGACACCATGTTCACCCAGCGGCCATGAAGCTCTGCTGCTGTTGCGCCAAAGACAGGCTGGTGCTGATCACCGATGCCATGCAGGCTGCAGGAATGCCAGACGGGCGCTATACGCTCTGCGGTGAGGAAGTGGAAATGCACAGTGGTATTGTGCGTACCGCTTCCGGTGGTCTGGCTGGTAGCACGCTCTCAGTTGATGCCGCCGTACGTAATATGGTCGAGCTCACCGGGATAACGGCAGAAGAGGCAATTCATATGGCCTCTCTCCACCCCGCACGTCTGTTGGGTATCGATCGCCACCTGGGATCGTTAGCAGTGGGAAAACGTGCCGACGCGATCGCGCTTAATAGCGGGCTGCATTTACAACAGATCTGGATTCAGGGTCAGGCTCTCCCCCTTTGACCTTTCATTTTGTCTCGTGTTGGCCTGCGATCTTCGATCGCAAGGCCTTTCTTTTCCTTTCGCTTGAGTAAATACCTAACCATCATACAACAAGCGTACTTCTTATAGATCAATAAGATAATCATTCCTTTCGTTCTCACGATCACAAATTTCGTTTTATTTCATTTTGGATCATTGCTCTTTCGATTTCTTTCATATAGATTTGAATCAATCGACAAGATGAACAAGTGAAACGAAACGAAAGATAGCGACATTCTTGCCAGCGTCTTATGTGGAATTTACAAGACTAAGGACTTAAGTTATGCCAGAAACCTATACCCCTGTTACCGCGGTAACGGGCACCTGGACCGAAGAAGAGATCCGTCAACAACCTGCCAGTTGGATCCGTTCCCTTACGAATATCGACAACATTCGCTCTGCCATTGACAGCTTTCTCGCACCATTACTGCGCAAAAACGATCTGCGGATCATACTGACTGGGGCCGGAACATCAGCATTCATTGGCGACATCATCGCCCCCTGGCTGGCAAGCTATACCGGTAAAAACATCAGCGCTGTGCCAACCACCGATCTGGTCACTAATCCGATGGATTACCTGAATCCCGCACATCCGCTGCTGCTCATTTCTTTCGCTCGCTCAGGAAACAGCCCTGAAAGTGTTGCGGCAGTGGAACTGGCTAATCAGTTTGTACCTGAGTGCTATCACCTGCCAATCACCTGCAACGAAGCAGGTAGCCTCTATCAAAATGCAGTCGCAAGCGACAATGCCTTTGCTCTGTTGATGCCCGCAGAGACACATGACCGTGGTTTCGCCATGACCAGCAGCATTACCACCATGATGGCCAGCTGCCTGGCAGTATTCGCCCCGGAAAAAATCAACAGTCAGACCTTCCGCGACGTGGCCGATCGGTGCCAGGCGATTCTGACTTCACTGGGTGATTTCAGCGACGGCGTATTTGGCAATGAACCCTGGAAACGGATCGTTTACCTCGGTAGCGGTGGATTACAGGGAGCAGCGCGGGAATCGGCACTGAAAGTCCTGGAACTGACAGCAGGCAAACTGGCCGCATTCTATGACTCCCCTACAGGCTTTCGTCACGGTCCAAAGTCGCTGGTTGATAACGAAACGCTGGTAGTGGTCTTTGTTTCCAGCCATCCCTATACACGTCAATACGATCTCGATCTGCTGGCAGAGTTACGCCGCGATCGGCAGGCATTGCGGGTTGTCGCGATTGCCGCACAAACCCATGAGGCGATTGAAGCTGGCCCACATATTCTGCTGCCACCAGCACGCTCTTTCATCGATATGGAATTGGCATTCTGCTTCCTGATCTACGCCCAGGTCTTTGCTTTGACGCAATCCATCAATATCGGCAATACACCGGATACGCCTTCTGCCAGCGGCACTGTGAACCGCGTTGTACAGGGCGTTGTTATTCATCCCTGGAACGCCTAAAAGGATCGTTTTATGAGCATTATTTCCACGAAATACCTCCTGCTGGATGCCCAAAAAAAGGGTTATGCCGTACCCGCCTTTAACATTCATAACGCCGAGACGATCCAGGCGATCCTTGAGGTGTGCTATGAAATGCAATCGCCGGTGATCCTTGCCGGAACACCGGGCACCTTTAAGCATATCGCGCTGGAAGAGATCTACGCGCTGTGCAGCGCTTATTCCACCAGCTACGGTATACCGCTGGCGCTGCACCTCGATCACCATGAGTCGCTGGACGATATCCGTCGTAAAGTGAATGCAGGAGTGCGCAGCGCAATGATCGACGGCAGTCACTTTCCGTTTGAAGAAAACGTGAAGCTGGTGAAATCCGTTGTGGATTTTTGCCATGCCAAAGATTGCAGCGTGGAAGCTGAGCTGGGCCGCCTCGGTGGCGTAGAAGATGATATGAGCGTGGATGCGGAAAGCGCCTTCCTTACCGATCCACAAGAAGCCAAACAGTTTGTTGAGCGTACCGGCGTAGACAGCCTTGCCGTAGCCATCGGCACTGCACACGGGTTGTATACCAAAACGCCCAAAATCGATTTCCAACGGCTGGGTGAAATTCGTGAAGTGGTGGATATTCCGCTGGTACTACATGGCGCAAGCGATGTTCCTGACGAATACGTCCGCCGCACGATCGAGCTTGGCGTGTGCAAAGTTAACGTCGCTACTGAACTGAAAATCGCTTTTGCCGATGCGGTCAAGGCGTGGTTTGCGGAGAATCCGCAGGGCAACGATCCTCGCTATTACATGCGGGTCGGTATGGATGCGATGAAAGAAGTCGTGCGAAGTAAAATCACTGTATGCGGGTCAGCAAACCGCTTATTAATCAGTGAAACTGCCGCTCAGTCTTAAGCTCTGTGTTAGCTTATGGCCATACCCTTGTCGGTTTGGCCATCAACAATCGGGCTTACTCTCCCTGTTGTTCCAGTGCGTGCTTATACAGCGCATTCTTTTTCACGCCGTGGATTTCAGCGGCCAGCGCGGCGGCCTTTTTCAGCGGCAGTTCTGCCTGTAATAAAGCCAACGTACGCAGCGCATCGGCAGGGAGATCGTCTTCCTGCGCTTTATGCCCTTCGACAATCAGCACCATTTCACCTTTACGACGGTTTTCATCTTCCTTGACCCACGCAAGCAGTTCGCCGACCGGTGCGCCGTGAATGGTTTCCCAGGTTTTGGTCAGCTCGCGCGCCAGCACCACGTAACGGGATTCGCCCCAGACGGCAACCATGTCTTCCAGGCTATCCAGCAAGCGGTGGGTAGATTCATAAAAAATAAGCGTACGCGGCTCTGCCTCAATGGCTTTCATCGCATCACGACGCCCTTTCGATTTGGCAGGCAGAAAACCTTCATAGCAAAAGCGGTCTGAAGGCAAACCAGCAGCGCTTAGGGCAGCAATCGCCGCGCAAGGGCCCGGCAGAGGAACAACGCGGATCCCCGCTTCGCGACAGGTGCGCACCAGATGGTAGCCAGGATCGTTAATCAGCGGCGTTCCGGCATCGGAAACCAGCGCAATGTTTTGCCCTTCTTTGAGTTTCGCCACCAGCGTTTCCGCTTTTTGTTGCTCATTGTGATCGTGTAACGCGAACAAACGGGCGTTAATCGCGAAATGTTGTAACAATAATCCTGTATGACGAGTGTCTTCAGCGGCAATCAAATCAACGGCTTGTAAAACTTCGAGCGCTCGTTGGGTAATATCAGCCAAATTTCCTATAGGAGTAGGTACAATAAAGAGTTGGCCTTGAGAATTATCCGCCGATTCGTGTTGTTTCATTGTGTCGTCCGTATTGCCGATTTAATATTGAGCATTGAGTAAAAAAATATCACTGGATACAGTATGGTACCCTCAACATTTTCTCGTTTGAAAGCCGCGCGCGCGCTACCAGTCATTCTGGCAGCACTGATTTTCGCAGGCTGTGGCACCCAGGCGCCAGACCAGAGTGCAGCCCATATGCAGGGCACTGCACAGGCTGATTCCGGCTTTTATCTGCAACAAATGCAGCAAAGCTCAGATGATAGCAAGACCAACTGGCAATTACTCGCCATTCGTGCACTGCTGAAAGAAGGCAAGAACCAGCAGGCTAGCGAGCTGTTCAACCAGCTGCCGCAGAAACTAAACGACACTCAGCGTCGTGAGCAGTCTCTGCTGGCCGTCGAGATCAAGCTCGCACAGAAAGATATCGCTGGCGCTCAGGCCCTGCTGGATAAACTCACTCCTGCCGATTTCGATCAAAACCAGCAGGCCAGATACTGGCAGGCGCAAATCGACGTCAACCAGGGTCGCCCATCGTTGACACTACTGCGCGCCCTGATCGCTCAGGAACCGCTGCTGTCCGCGAATGCTAAGCAGAAAAACATCGATGCCACCTGGCAGGCGCTGTCATCCATGACCCAGGAGCAAGCACAGGCACTGGTCATCAATGCGGATGAAAACGTGCTGCAAGGCTGGTTGGATCTCCAGCGCGTCTGGTTCGATAACCGTAACGATCCAGACATGATGAAAGCCGGTATTGCGGACTGGCAGAAACGTTATCCGCAAAACCCGGGCGCAAAAATACTGCCAACGCAGTTGGTTAACGTCCAGAGCTTTAAGCCCGCCTCCACCAGCAAAATTGCGCTGCTGCTGCCGCTGAACGGTCAGGCCGCTGTATTTGGCCGGACTATTCAGCAAGGCTTTGAAGCGGCAAAAAATATGGGTACTCAACCCGTAGCGGCCCCTGCGGTAGCTGCGCCTGCTGCGGATACAACATCTGCGACGACCACAGAACAGCCGCAAACGACTGACGGCGTTGCCAGCCCTTCTCAGGCGTCAGTCAGCGATCTGACTAACGAGACGCCAGCACAGCCAGAAACACCTGCTGCGCAGCCCGCAGCACCCGCTCAGCCAACAACCGCCAGCGCACCGGCGAATCCATCAGCAGAGCTGAAAATCTACGACACTTCATCACAGCCTCTGAACCAAATTCTGACTCAGGTTCAGCAGGATGGTGCCAGCATCGTGGTTGGTCCGCTGCTGAAGAACAATGTTGAAGAGCTGATGAAAAGCAATACGCCATTAAACGTGCTGGCACTTAATCAGCCGGAGTCGGTGAAAAACCTGCCGAACGTCTGCTACTTCGCTTTGTCGCCAGAAGATGAAGCGCGCGACGCCGCGCGTCACATCCGCGATCAAGGAAAACAGACGCCGCTGTTGTTGATCCCTCGGAGTTCATTAGGCGATCGCGTTGCCAACGCCTTTGCACAGGAATGGCAAAAGCTGGGCGGCGGCGTAGTGTTGCAGCAGAAGTTTGGCTCCACCGTCGAGCTGAAAATGGGCGTAAACGGCGGCTCGGGAATTTCCCTGACGGGCAGCCCGGTAGCCTCCTCTGTACCTGCGCAACCTGGCGTGACGATTGGCGGCCTGACGATTCCGGCTGCGCCCACCGATGCGCAGATCACCGGCGGCAGCGGCCGTGTTGATGCCGTGTATATTCTGGCGACGCCGGAAGAAATTGCCTTTATTAAGCCGATGATCGCTATGCGTAACGGCAGCCAGAGCGGAGCGACGCTGTACGCCAGCTCCCGTAGCGCGCAGGGAACTGCTGGCCCGGATTTCCGTCTGGAGATGGAAGGCTTGCAGTACAGCGAAATACCGATGCTTGCAGGTGCTAACGCTCCTCTCATGCAGCAGGCGCTTGGCGCGGTTCGTAACGACTACTCACTGGCACGTATGTATGCGATGGGCGTCGATGCCTGGTCACTTGCCAACCACTTCTCGCAAATGCGTCAGGTACAGGGTTTCGAAATTAACGGCAACACCGGGGCCTTAACCGCAACGCCGGATTGTGTGATTAACAGGAAGTTATCATGGCTCAAATACCAGCAAGGACAAGTCGTCCCCGCCAGTTAACGAGTAAACAGACCGGTGACGCGTGGGAATCCACCGCGCGTGACTGGCTGCAAAGCAAGGGACTGCATTTTATCGCCGCCAACGTGCGTGAACGTGGCGGCGAAATCGACCTGATAATGCGTGAAGGCAGCACCACCGTCTTTGTTGAAGTCCGCTATCGGCGCTCGGCCCAGTTTGGCGGCGCAGCGGCGAGTGTGACCCGGAGCAAACAACACAAATTATTACAGACCGCCCGCTTGTGGCTTGCGCGCCACAATGGGAGTTTTGATACTGTGGATTGCCGGTTCGATGTGTTAGCCTTCACCGGAAATGATGTTGAGTGGTTTAAGGACGCGTTTAACGACCGCTCATAGTTGAAGATTCAGAGCCTGGTTCTTAAGGATTAGCGTGTTAGATAGAATTAAAGTCTGCTTTACAGAAAGCATTCAAACTCAGATAGCTGCGGCTGAAGCACTTCCGGATGCGATCTCCCGTGCCGCCATGACGCTGGTTCAGTCCCTGCTCAATGGCAACAAAATTCTCTGTTGTGGTAATGGGACGTCCGCTGCCAACGCACAGCATTTTGCTGCCAGCATGATCAATCGTTTTGAAACAGAACGCCCAAGTTTACCTGCGATTGCACTAAACACTGATAATGTGGTCTTAACTGCGATTGCCAACGATCGCCTGCACGACGAAGTTTATGCAAAACAAGTCCGTGCGCTGGGACATGCAGGAGATGTTCTGCTGGCAATCTCTACGCGTGGTAATAGCCGCGATATCGTAAAAGCCGTTGAAGCCGCCGTGACACGCGACATGACAATCGTCGCGCTGACCGGGTATGACGGAGGGGAACTGGCCGGATTACTGGGGCCGCAGGATGTTGAAATCCGTATCCCCTCACACCACAGCGCCCGCGTTCAGGAAATGCACATGCTGACGGTCAACTGCCTTTGCGATCTCATCGATAACACGCTTTTCCCTCACCAGGATGATTAAGGAGTACACATGAAGGCATTTTCGCCGCTTGCTGTGATTATCGCTGCACTGCTGCTGCAAGGCTGTGTCGCTGCTGCCGTTGTCGGAACTGCTGCTGTCGGCACCAAAGCCGCGACGGATCCTCGCAGCGTCGGCACCCAGGTAGATGATGGAACCCTGGAATTACGCGTCAATACGGCGTTGTCGAAAGATGCCCAGATCAAGAAAGAAGCGCGAATCAACGTGAGCGCATATCAGGGTAAAGTGCTGCTGGTCGGTCAGTCGCCAAAT
Source organism: Citrobacter sp. Cf132 (assembly GCF_030333885.1). Taxonomy (NCBI): domain Bacteria; kingdom Pseudomonadati; phylum Pseudomonadota; class Gammaproteobacteria; order Enterobacterales; family Enterobacteriaceae; genus Citrobacter; species Citrobacter sp. Cf132. The sequence goes on along the minus strand of NZ_JAOWFA010000061.1, from coordinate 122,303 downwards.
AGCGAACTGTCTGCACGAGCAAAACAGATTGCGATGGGCGTAGAAGGTACGACTGAGGTCTTTAATGAGATCCGTCAGGGCCAGCCAATCGGTCTGGGCGATGCGTCCAACGATACCTGGATAACCACCAAAGTACGTTCCCAGTTACTGACCAGCGATCAGGTGAAATCCTCTAACGTGAAAGTCACGACCGAGAATGGAGAAGTGTTCCTGTTAGGTCTGGTGACCGAACGCGAAGCGAAGGCGGCGGCAGACATCGCCAGCCGGGTAAGCGGCGTGAAACGCGTCACGACGGCCTTTACGTTTATTAAGTAATACTGATGCCGGATAGCGACGCCTGAGCGTCTCATCCGGCCTACAGGACGTTATCGTTTGTAGGTCGGATAAGCGTCAGCGCCATCCGGCATTTTATTTAGCCCTTTCGCGTAACTCGGAAGAGGTCAGGATCGAAACCCCTTCATGCCCAGGCGCCAGCGCTTCTGCCAACATTGCCCGTGCAACATCGCGCGCTTCAATCGACTTCCAGTTACCCGGCAGCAGCCTGAACAACGGCGCTAAAAACATCTCATTCGCCCGCTGTTTGTCCCTATCACCCAGTAGCATTGAAGGCCGGGCAATGGTCAGCCGAGGCCAATTCTGCGCGATCAGCGCCTGCTCCATTTCACCTTTCACCCGGTTATAAAAAAACGGTGAATTGGCATTAGCGCCCATCGAACTCACCACCAGCATATGCTGTGCCCCCAGCCGACGCCCCGTCAGAGCTGTATCCACTACCAGCGTATAGTCAGCGTGGATAAATGCTTCTTTGCTGCCCGCTTCACGTCGGGTCGTTCCCAGACAACAAAATACAATATCGACCGGATCGGTAACCTGCGCCAGAGCATCGGTTAGCTGCGGATCGTGGGGATTATAGATGCCAACCGTATCAGCCAGCGGTCGACGCGTCGGCGCCGTAATGGCATTGATCCGGGGTTCATTCAGTAGCATCCGCAATAAATGTCCACCCACAAGACCCGTTGTACCGGTTATTAACACCTGACTCATCGTTTATTTTCCCCTGACGCTTCAATCACTCTTTTAACTATAGATCACGTAGCCAGTGCATCTTTTTACCGAAGCCCAGCGTGTTGTCCGTGAATTTGACTTCATCCAGTCGAATCTCCCACACGGGCGCTGGCAACATTCTGGCGACGGGGAAACGGCGGTTGTAGGCGTTACGCGCGGCTTCACTCTCCTGCCCTTCAAGACGGCGAATCTCCCCCTTAAACTGCACGCCACGAATCAGGGCGACCGTTTTGGGCTGACCATTTACCGTGCCGGCAATCGGTGCACACGGTCCCGACATCTGCGCATGGCGCGTTTTATCTTCGGTCAGCACATAGAATGCCATCTTCTGCGCATCAAACAGGTAAAACGCATTGGCGCACCACAATTCACCTTCATGGTATACGCACCAGGTCACGACGTGCTGTTTTGCCAGCCAGCGAGACACCGCAGTCAGTGTTTCCATTTCTGTTCTCTTTTATACTGTAGGCCTGAAAATTATCACGTCGATGGTGACAATGACACCCTGGTATCTGTACCTGATCCGTACCGCTGACAACGCCTTATACACCGGAATAACCACCGATGTGCAGCGCCGCTATAAGCAGCATCAAAGTGGGAAAGGCGCGAAGGCGCTACGTGGAAAGGGGGAACTCACGTTGGCATTTGCGGCGCAGATTGGCGACCGTTCGCTGGCCCTGCGCATAGAGTATCGCGTCAAACAGCTCACAAAGCGTCAGAAAGAGCGCCTTGTAGAAGGCGAAGGGCTTGAGGCTCTACTGAGCAGCCTGCAAGCCCCGGATGTTAAAAACGATTGAAGTGGTCGTGGTATTCCACCAGGCCCGTCACGCCCTCCAGCGCATCGTCCGCCAGGCGATGAACCTGGAACGCGCTTTCGGTGCCCGGCCAGCGGCAACGCAGGTCATGATGCGCCGCCAGCTCAAAGCCAAAGCGGCTATACAGTGCCGGATCGCCCAGCGTAACCACCGCGGCGTAGCCAAACTCGTTCAGGGAATCGAGTCCTTCATAGACCAGTTGACGCGCCAGGCCCTGCCCCCGGTAGTTTTCATCCACCGCGAGCGGCGCCATGCCGACCCATTGCAGATCTTCACCCTGAACATCGACAGGGCTGAACGCGACGTAACCCACTACCTGACCTTCATCATCGGTAGCAACCAAACCCAGCGTTAAGAAACCATCTTCACGCAGGTCGTGCACTAATTTTGCTTCCGCATCGCTCTCAAATGAACGGCGCAGCAACGCATCAATACCAGGGGCATCAATGGGAATCTCAACTCGAATCAGCATGGCTCACCTACCGAGGTCTGTTTGGTTTCTGGCGACGTTTTCATCCCCGCCTCAACAAAATCCGCCAACTGCATCAGCATGACGCGCAACGCTTTAGGCATCTGCTCCAGTTCGATGGCATCCATCAGATTTTTTACGTATAGCCCTAATTCTGTATCACCTTCAATCACCAGGCGACGCTGGAAGAAAAGCGTATCCGGATCCTGCTTGCGGGCCACGATCATCAGGAGATCGCTGGCATCGGCGCTAAAACTCACATCCGCATCTGCATTCTGGCTGACGATAAGTTTATCGTTTTCAACAGAGGTATACCATTTGAGGTCAATGTCACGCACATGAATGCTCAGCCAGCGACCTTCGAGAAACTCCAGCTCCCCATCGGCCAGCGCCTGACTAAACTGCCAGCTCAGGACCTGCTCCAGAACCTGGCGCTTCAGCGCAAAGGGCGTCAGTTTAACCGGTACACTCATCAGAGAAGGACCTAAATGTACTAAGCGTGAACGCAGTTTATCCAACACGAGCTTTACTCCCTGTTTCAATAGTCCTGCTATTTTGCCATATCAAATAAACGACATAGCGGCATAAATCAACAATTCGCTACGAAATTGTTACCTCTTTATTGGTGTCACCAATACGACTTTAACTGCCTCAAATCAAAAATTGTCTCAGCAAGGTTAACTAAAATCCCTCTTCGTTAACATTTCTGCGCCCTACATGGCGCAACGTTCAGGATAAATTATGGAGCTGCTCTGCCCTGCCGGAAACCTCCCGGCGCTTAAGGCGGCCATCGAGAACGGCGCTGATGCTGTCTACATCGGGCTGAAAGATGATACCAACGCCCGTCATTTCGCCGGCCTTAATTTTACCGAGAAAAAATTGCAGGAAGCGGTGAGTTTCGTTCATCAACATCGCCGTAAGCTGCACATTGCGATTAACACCTTTGCGCACCCGGATGGTTACGCGCGCTGGCAGCGTGCCGTTGATATGGCTGCGCAACTGGGTGCAGACGCGCTGATCCTCGCCGACCTCGCCATGCTTGAGTATGCCGCAGAGCGCTACCCGCATATTGAGCGCCATGTCTCTGTTCAGGCATCTGCAACCAATGAAGAGGCGATTAATTTCTACCATCGCAACTTTGACGTCGCCCGCGTGGTTCTGCCGCGCGTGCTGTCTATTCATCAGGTGAAGCAGCTTGCTCGCGTCACGCCAGTTCCTCTGGAAGTGTTCGCCTTTGGCAGCCTGTGCATTATGGCGGAAGGCCGCTGTTATCTTTCGTCTTACCTGACGGGCGAATCTCCTAACACGGTTGGTGCCTGCTCTCCTGCTCGTTTTGTTCGCTGGCAGCAGACCCAACAAGGGCTGGAATCCCGTCTTAATGAAGTGCTGATCGACCGCTATCAGGATGGAGAAAACGCCGGTTATCCGACGTTATGCAAAGGCCGCTATCTGGTTGATGGCGAGCGCTACCATGCGCTGGAAGAACCCACCAGCCTGAATACGCTAGAGCTGCTGCCGGAACTGCTGGCAGCCAATATTGCCTCGGTGAAAATCGAGGGACGTCAGCGCAGCCCGGCCTATGTCAGCCAGGTGGCGAAAGTGTGGCGTCAGGCAATCGACCGCTGTATGGCCGACCCGCAAAACTACGTCCCGCAGGCCGCGTGGATGGAAACGCTCGGTTCAATGTCCGAAGGCACACAGACCACGCTTGGCGCGTATCACCGTAAATGGCAGTGAGAGAAGCAATGAAATATTCCTTAGGGCCGGTGCTATGGTACTGGCCGAAAGAAACGCTGGAAGATTTTTATCAGCAGGCCGCCGTAAGCCAGGCCGACATTATCTATCTTGGCGAAGCGGTATGCAGTAAACGCCGTGCCACCAAAGTAAGCGACTGGCTGGATATGGCGAAATCACTCGCTGGCAGCGGTAAACAGGTAGTGCTGTCGACGCTGGCGCTGGTGCAGGCCTCTTCTGAGCTGGGAGAACTGAAGCGCTATGTTGAAAACGGCGACTTCCTGCTGGAAGCCAGCGATCTCGGGGTGGTAAACATGTGCGCCGAGCGTAAGCTGCCGTTTGTCGCCGGGCATGCGCTCAACTGCTACAACGCGGTAACCCTGCGTTTACTGCTCAAGCAGGGCATGACGCGCTGGTGTATGCCGGTAGAGTTATCCCGCGACTGGCTGGTAAACCTGCTCAACCAGTGTGATGAGCTGGGTATTCGCAATCAGTTTGAAGTCGAGGTGCTGAGCTACGGGCATCTGCCGCTGGCATACTCCGCCCGCTGCTTTACCGCACGCTCTGAAGATCGTCCAAAAGACGAATGTGAAACCTGCTGCATCAAATACCCGAACGGACGCGATGTGCTGTCTCAGGAGAATCAGCAGGTCTTTGTGCTCAACGGGATCCAGACCATGAGCGGCTATGTTTACAACCTCGGCAACGAGCTGACATCGATGCAGGGTCTGGTTGATATTGTGCGCCTGTCCCCCTCGGGCAGCGAAACATTCGCCATGCTTGATGCGTTCCGCGCCAATGAAAATGGTACGGCCCCATTACCGCTTGCCGCCCACAGTGACTGCAACGGCTACTGGAAGCGACTGGCTGGTCTGGAGCTGCAGGCCTAGCCGGATGGCGGCAAATTGCCTTATCCGGCCTACAAATAGCGATCCCGTAGGCCCGATAAGCGCAGCGCCATCGGGCATTGTTTTTGCCGTCAGTCTCATAAAGCTCACTTTGTTAACAACGGTAATCAAATTTTAATGCAGTATTAAAAGATTAACCGGTAACAAAGTGAGCCGTTATGACTGACAAAACTATTCCGTTCTCGGTGCTGGATCTGGCGCCGATCCCTGAAGGGTCTTCGGCAAAAGAGGCCTTCACGCACTCGCTTGATCTCGCCCGACTGGCCGAAAAGCGCGGCTACCACCGCTACTGGCTGGCAGAACATCACAACATGGTCGGTATCGCCAGCGCGGCAACTTCAGTGCTGATTGGCTATCTGGCTGCCAATACCACCACGCTGCATCTCGGGTCTGGCGGCGTGATGCTGCCCAACCATTCGCCGCTGGTGATCGCCGAGCAGTTCGGTACCCTGAATACGCTGTATCCGGGACGCATCGATCTTGGGCTTGGCCGCGCGCCGGGGAGCGATCAGCCAACGATGCGTGCGCTGCGCCGCCATATGAGCGGTGATATCGATAACTTCCCTCGCGACGTCGCTGAACTGGTGGACTGGTTCGACGCCCGCGATCCTAACCCCCATGTACGCCCGGTTCCCGGCTACGGCGAGCAGATCCCGGTCTGGTTATTAGGCTCCAGCCTGTACAGCGCACAGTTGGCGGCCCAGCTCGGCCTGCCGTTTGCCTTCGCCTCGCATTTTGCTCCGGATATGCTGCATCAGGCGCTGCATCTGTATCGCACCCAGTTCAAACCCTCAGCGCGGCTGGCAAAGCCGTATGCGATGGTGTGCATCAACATCATTGCCGCTGACAGCAATCGCGACGCCGAGTTTCTTTTCACCTCGATGCAGCAGGCGTTTGTGAAACTGCGTCGTGGCGAAACCGGCCAGCTACCACCGCCGGTAGAGAATATGCATCAGCTGTGGTCCGCTTCTGAACAGTACGGCGTACAACAGGCGCTGAGCATGTCGCTGGTTGGTGATAAGGCGAAAGTGCGACACGGTCTTGATGCCATTTTGCGTGAAACCCAGGCCGATGAAATTATGGTTAACGGCCAGATTTTTGATCATCAGGCACGTCTTCATTCGTTTGATTTGGCGATGGATGTGAAGCAGGAATTGTTGGGGTAGCGCGGTTTGTGCCGGATGGCGGCTACGCCTTATCCGGCCTAAACGGTACTGTAGGCCCGGTAAGCGTAGCGCTACCGGGCAACGGTTTTACTGATAGACCGGTAACAGATCCACGCTCGACAGAATATGGATAACCGCGTTGCCGATACCGAACACCAGGATCAGCGCAATCATCGGCTTACCGCCCCAGACACGGAATTTCGGGCTACCGAAACGCTCGCGGGATTTACGTGCCAGCAGCGCCGGAACAATGGCAGCCCAGATGGTTGCTGCGAGTCCTGCATAGCCAATGGCGTACAGGAAACCGTTCGGCCACAGCAGGCCACCGATAATTGGCGGGACAAACGTCAGCAATGCCGTTTTGAAACGTCCCATTGCCGAGTCATCAAAGCCAAACAGATCCGCCAGATAGTCAAACAGACCGAGCGTAACGCCGAGGAATGAACTCGCCACCGCAAAGTTGGAGAACACCACCAGCAGCAGATCCAGACTGCGGCTGTTTAGTACGCCGCTCAGCGCCTGTACCAGCACATCAATGTTACCGCCCTGTTGCGCAATACCGATAAATTCTGGACGCGGAATGTTACCCATCGTTCCCAGCAACCATACGGTATACAGCACCAGCGCCAGCAACGTGCCGTACACCAGACACTTAACGATGGTCTTCGGATCTTTGCCGTAGTACTTCATCAGGCTCGGGACGTTGCCGTGATAGCCGAAAGAAGCCAGACAAAACGGCAGCGTCACCAGCAGGTACGGCGTATACGAAGCGTTGCTCTGCGCCACGTTAAACAGTGTTGCGGGCTGCACGTGCCCCAGCAGGCTGCCGAAGGTCAGGAAAAAGGTAATCACCTTTGCGCCCAGCACAATCGCCGTCATGCGGCTAACCGCTTTGGTGCTTAACCACACCACAAATGCCACCAGCAGCGCAAAGCCAAGACCTGCCGCGCGCGCCGGAACATTCAGCGACATCTCGGAGAAAGTGTGATGCAGAATCGACCCGCTCGCTGAGATATAGGCGTAGGTCAGGATATAGAGAACGAAGGCGATCGAGATGCCGTTCACTACGTTCCAGCCTTTACCCAGCAGATCTTTCGTGATGGTGTCAAAACTGGAGCCAATGCGGTAATTGAGGTTAGCTTCGAGGATCATCAGTCCGGAATGCAGCATACAGAACCAGGTGAAGATCAGCGCCGCCATTGACCAGAAAAACCACGCCCCGGACATGACCACTGGCAGAGAAAACATCCCCGCGCCAATAATGGTGCCGCCGATAATCACCACGCCGCCGAGCAGCGAAGGTGACGTTTGGGTGGTGGTTAGTGTTGCCATTTAGCCATCTCTCCAGTCATTTATATTGTGACTACATCTCAATGTGCTGCACTGTACCAGTACACGAGTACAAATGAAATAAAAAAAGCCCCGATTGTTGAGATCGGGGCTGTATATATTACTTTACGCTTTTATACCGTGAGGCTTATGCGTCACCGCCGAAACGACGACGACCAGCGGAGTCATCACGACGCGGAGCAGAAGAATCGTCACGACGCGGACCACGGTTGCCTTCACGACGTTCGCCGCTGAAACGACGGCCATCGCCACGACCGCCTTCACGACGCTCACCGCTGAAATTACGACCTTCGCCACGACCGCCTTCACGACGCTCGCCGCTGAAACGGCCACCACCACGACGCTCACCACCGGTGTGCGGAACTGCATCGCCAACCAGCTGCATGTTCATCGGCTTGTTCAGGATGCGAGTACGGGTAAAGTGCTGCAGCACGTCGCCCGGCATACCTTTCGGCAGCTCGATGGTGGAGTGGGAAGCAAACAGCTTGATGTTACCGATGTAACGGCTGCTGATATCGCCTTCGTTAGCAATCGCGCCAACGATATGACGAACTTCAACACCGTCATCACGGCCCACTTCAATGCGGTACAGCTGCATGTCACCAACGTCACGACGTTCACGACGCGGACGATCTTCACCACCACGGTCATTACGGTCACGAGGGCCACGATCGTTACGATCGCGCGGACCACGGTCATCACGATCGCGGAATTCGCGTTTCGGACGCATCGGCGCATCTGGCGGCAGGATCAGCGGACGTTCGCCCTGAGCCATTTTCAGCAGTGCTGCTGCCAGCGTTTCGATATCCAGCTCTTCTTCCGGCTGCATTTTCGCCAGCAGAGCACGGTACTGATCCAGATCGCTGCTTTCCAGCTGCTGCTGTACTTTAGCGGCGAATTTTTCCAGACGGCGTTTGCTCAGCAGGTCTGCGTTCGGCAGTTCTACTTCCGGAATAGTCAGCTTCATGGTGCGTTCGATGTTACGCAGCAGACGACGCTCGCGGTTCTCAACGAACAGCAGCGCACGACCCGCACGACCCGCACGACCGGTACGGCCGATACGGTGAACGTAAGACTCGGAATCCATCGGGATGTCGTAGTTAACAACCAGGCTGATACGCTCAACGTCCAGGCCACGGGCCGCAACGTCGGTAGCAATCAGGATATCCAGGCGGCCATCTTTCAGACGTTCCAGAGTCTGCTCACGCAGGGACTGGTTCATGTCACCGTTCAGTGCAGCGCTGCTATAACCGCTACGCTCCAGCGCTTCTGCCACTTCCAGGGTCGCATTTTTGGTACGAACGAAGATAATCGCCGCATCAAAATCTTCTGCTTCCAGGAAACGCACCAGCGCTTCATTTTTACGCATGCCCCAGACAGTCCAGTAGCTCTGGCTGATGTCAGGACGCGTGGTAACGCTGGACTGAATGCGTACTTCCTGCGGCTCTTTCATAAAGCGACGGGTAATACGACGAATCGCTTCCGGCATGGTTGCAGAGAACAGAGCGGTCTGATGACCTTCCGGGATCTGCGCCATGATGGTTTCAACGTCTTCGATGAAGCCCATACGCAGCATTTCGTCAGCTTCGTCCAGTACCAGACCGCTCAGTTTGGAGAGGTCCAGAGTACCGCGCTTCAGGTGATCCAGCAGACGGCCCGGCGTACCGACGACGATCTGTGGTCCCTGACGCAGGGCACGTAATTGCACGTCATAACGCTGGCCGCCGTACAGGGCAACCACGTTCACGCCGCGCATGTGTTTAGAGAAATCCGTCATGGCTTCTGCTACCTGAACCGCCAGTTCGCGGGTCGGTGCCAGCACCAGAATCTGAGGTGCCTTCAGCTCAGGATCAAGATTGTTGAGCAGCGGTAAAGAGAACGCTGCAGTTTTGCCGCTACCTGTCTGGGCCATACCCAGAACATCGCGGCCGCCCAGCAGATGCGGAATGCACTCTGCCTGGATTGGAGATGGTTTTTCGTAACCCAGATCGTTAAGGGCTTCAAGGATAGGAGCCTTCAGGCCCAGATCTGCAAAAGTGGTTTCGAATTCAGCCATGTAGTACGTGTGCCTCAAAATTAATGGCGGCCAGTCTACATAACTCATCATGAAATTGATCTGCAATTTTCATTGAAAAGTGTGAACCGGCTCAAAGTAGGTGTATTAACGAACAACAACGCCCTCACCCGTGAAGGTGATGGCAATCAAAAAAGATTACGGGCTGATGTGTACGTCAGCTATTGCTGGTCCGATTCTGCCAGGTCATCTTGGTCCTGGCCCAGGAGCGATAATTCCAACAATGCGTATCGGTGCTCAACAAAGTTATGAACGTTGTTAGCCACCGCCAGTTTGAACAATGCCGTAGCGTTGTCCAAATCCCCCAGACTTAGGTAGTACTTACCTAAATAGAAGTTGGTTTCACTGAGATGCTCAGCGAGCGAGGTGTTATCCGTTGCGTCCGCCTTCAGGCGTTCCATCAGCGTTGCTTCGCTAATGTTGCCCAGGTAGAACTCGACAATGTTCCATCCCCATTGCTCTTTATCCGATTTCTCAAAGCGTTGCTTCAACGCTTCTTTAGCCTGCTTCTCATCGAGCTTCTGCTCGGCAAGATAAAGCCACAGACTACGGAAAGGATCATTGGGATCGTCTTGATAAAACGCTAGCAGATCATCTTGCGCTAACTTGTCGCGACCGCCGTAATACAATGCGATACCGCGATTTAAGTGCGCGTAGTTGTAAGTTGGATCAAGCTCAAGTACAGAATCAAACGCTTCATAGGCAGCATCAAAATTGCCTGCCTGCGTTAAATATATACCTAAGTAATTGAATACTTCAGGCATATCTGGTCGGATTGCCAGCGCTTGTGAAAAATCATTTCGCGCCAGTGCCCTCAGACCGAGACTATCATACAACACTCCGCGCTCATATAAAAGCTGTGCGCGTTCGTCATCGGTTAAAGCCCGACTGGCAAGAATTTGTTCCATACGTGCCAGAATCACTTCCTGCTGCAAAGTCGGTTGCAATGGTACTGCGAGGACTTCACTCTTTCGCCAGGCGGAATTACTGCATCCAGCCAGCGTGAGTGCTGTCGCAACGAAACACCAGCGCAAAAAAGGCTTCATTTCCCACTCCCGAAGACAACGATTGAATGAACGTCCAGGTTCCCCGGTTGCTAACAAGGCATCCTGCCGGGTTAAAGGCCCTCCGCTTTCACGGAGGGCAATGGCAACCTTACTCGCCCTGGCTTGCCGGAGCTTCCGGTTCGCCTGCAGGCTGAGACTGCTCAGTTGCTTCTTTAATGCTCAGACGTACACGGCCCTGGCGATCAACTTCCAGAACTTTGACCGGTACTTCCTGGCCCATCTGCAGGTAGTCGGTCACTTTCTCAACGCGCTTATCAGCGATCTGAGAGATGTGTACCAGACCTTCTTTACCGCCACCGATGGCAACGAATGCGCCAAAGTCAACGATACGGGTCACTTTACCATTGTAGATACGGCCTACTTCGATCTCTGCGGTGATCTCTTCGATACGACGGATAGCATATTTCGCTTTTTCGCCGTCGGTCGCAGCAATCTTCACGGTACCATCATCTTCGATTTCAATGGTGGTGCCGGTTTCTTCGGTCAGAGCACGGATAACAGAACCGCCTTTACCGATAACGTCTTTGATCTTGTCCGGGCTGATCTTGATGGTGTGGATACGCGGAGCAAATTCAGAGATATCGCCACGCGGTGCGTTGATCGCTTGTTCCATCACACCCAGGATGTGCAGACGCGCACCTTTAGCCTGGTTCAGAGCAACCTGCATGATCTCTTTGGTGATACCTTCAATTTTGATATCCATCTGCAGTGCAGAGATACCGTCGCGGGAACCCGCCACTTTGAAGTCCATATCGCCCAGGTGGTCTTCGTCGCCCAGGATGTCAGACAGAACAACAAAGTTGTCGCCTTCTTTCACCAGACCCATCGCGATACCCGCAACAGCGGCTTTGATCGGCACGCCTGCGTCCATCAGCGCCAGGGAAGCACCACATACGGAAGCCATGGAAGAAGAACCGTTAGATTCGGTGATTTCAGAAACCACACGCACGGTGTACGGGAATTTATCCAGTTCCGGCATTACTGCCAGTACGCCACGTTTCGCCAGACGGCCGTGACCAATCTCACGACGCTTCGGAGAACCGACCATACCGGTTTCACCTACGCAGTACGGAGGGAAGTTGTAGTGGAACAGGAAGTTGTCAGTGCGCTCGCCCATCAGTTCGTCAAGGTTCTGCGCATCACGAGTGGTGCCCAGGGTCGCAGTAACCAGCGCCTGAGTTTCGCCACGGGTGAACAGTGCGGAACCGTGGGTACGCGGCAGAACGCCAGTACGCACGTCCAGACCACGGATCATGTCTTTTTCACGGCCATCGATGCGCGGCTCGCCTGCCAGTACGCGGCTACGAACAACGTTTTTCTCGATAGCGTGCAGGATTTCACCCAGTTCGTTAGCGTCCAGGGTTTCGTCTTCAGCCACCAGAGTCGCGATGGTTTCAGATTTGATTACGTCAACCTGAGCATAACGCTCTTGTTTGTCAGTGATGCGGTAAGCATCGCTCAGGCGAGCTTCTGCCAGTGCGGCAACGCGTGCGTTCAGCGCTTCGTTGACGGCTTCTGGCTGCCAGTCCCAACGCGGTTTGCCAGCTTCTTTCGCCAGCTCGTTGATAGCCTGAATCACAACCTGCTGCTGTTCGTGACCGAACACAACAGCACCCAGCATCTGATCTTCGCTCAGCAGTTCTGCTTCGGATTCAACCATCAGTACGGCTGCTTCAGTACCCGCAACAACCAGGTCCAGCTTGCTTTCTTTCAGTTCGTCCTGAGTCGGGTTCAGTACGTACTGGTCATTGATGTAACCAACACGTGCAGCACCGATCGGGCCGTTGAATGGAATACCAGACAGAGTCAGCGCAGCAGATGCACCAATCATTGCCACGATGTCCGGGTTAACCTGCGGGTTAACGGAAACAACGGTCGCGATAACCTGAACTTCGTTAACGAAGCCTTCCGGGAACAGCGGGCGAACCGGGCGGTCAATCAGACGCGCGATCAGGGTTTCGCCTTCGCTCGGACGGCCTTCACGACGGAAGAAGCTACCCGGGATACGGCCAGCAGCGTAGGTACGCTCCTGATAGTTAACGGTCAGCGGGAAAAAGTCCTGGCCTGGTTTCGCTTTTTTCTGGCCAACAACGGTAACGAATACCGCGGTGTCATCCATGCTAACCATAACAGCGGCAGTCGCCTGACGCGCCATCATGCCGGTTTCCAGCGTAACGGTATGCTGACCGTACTGGAATTTACGAACGATCGGATTAAGCAAAATAATATCCTTTCTCTATTTTTTTGACGGCACATTTTGCGCCATCGTTAATACCCGATCTTCTGCGCATCCTCGCGACTAATGACAACCCTAACCCATAAGCATGAGTAAAGCCTCTCATTAGCCGCGCGAACCTCTGCAACGGAAGATCATTCTTAGCAACAATACATTAGTTTCCAGCGAATTGCTGCCATCTGCTGGAAAAAAGGGGCCATGAAGGCCCCCTCTTTCTGAAACTCGAAAGAATTAGCGACGCAGGCCCAGACGCTCGATCAGCGCGGTGTAACGTGCAACATCTTTACGTTTCAGGTAGTCGAGCAGTTTACGACGCTGAGAAACCATGCGCAGCAGACCACGACGGCTGTGGTGATCTTTTTTGTGCTCTGCAAAGTGACCCTGCAGGTGGTTAATCTGTGCAGTCAACAGAGCAACCTGAACATCGGTAGAACCGGTGTCGTTTGCATCACGACCAAACTCAGAAACGATTTTAGCGGTAGCTTCAGTACTTAGAGACATTTTAAAACTCCAAAGTGATAAGAATGAAAGGATGCCGATCTCTAATTCAGCTATCCCAGTGTATACACTTTATCCTTCAAACTGACTCTGCGTTGGCTGCGTCCGCTCACCTCAGTCACTTACTTAAGTAAGCTCCTGAGGATTCTCAGACTTGCCGCCTTGATGCAGCTCGAATGATTTTGTGTATACGTCGCGTAGATTGTTAAACAATTTACGCGACGTTAAGCGGCAGTATTCTACTCGCAGCGCCCTTTTATCGCAAGACAGAGAGCGCTATGCAGGATACTCAACCACCAGGCGACGGGGGGCGACACGACCTTCATCGTCCATCTCCCCCATGCCAATAAACTTGCCGTCATCGCCTTCCGTCACGCGGACCAGCCCTTCCAGCGGCGCGCCTGATGTCCGTACCGGGTTACCGTTTTTAAAGTAAACCGAGGATGTTAAAGGCAAATTAACAACAGGATAGTCCGATGCAGGACTGTCCATTGGCATCAGCAAAGGATCAAGCAGCTGTGCCGCCGGAATGTTCTGCTGCTCGGCCTGTTCAACCAGCTCACGCAGATGTTCCAGCGTCACCATTCGATCCACCGGATACTTGCTGACCGTCAAACGACGCAGATACGTGACGTGCGCGCCGCAGCCCAACTTCTCACCGAGATCGTCAACAATGGTGCGAATATAGGTGCCTTTGGAACAGTGAACTTCCAGCTCCAGTTCGTTACCTTCGTGACGGATAAACAGCAGCTCATAGACGGTAATCGGTCGCGCTTCACGCGGCACTTCAATACCCTGACGCGCATATTCGTACAGCTTCTTACCCTGATACTTCAGCGCCGAATACATTGACGGGATCTGCTCGATATCGCCGCGGAAAGTTTCCAGCGCGCTCGCCAGTTGTTCTGCGGTGAAGGTTACCGGACGTTCCTGCACGATTTGCCCATCGGCATCGGAAGTGTCTGTACGCTGGCCCAGACGGGCAACCACACGATAGCGTTTGTCAGAATCCAGCAAATACTGTGAAAACTTAGTCGCTTCACCGAGGCAGATTGGCAGCATGCCTGTCGCCAGCGGATCCAGTGCGCCGGTATGTCCCGCGCGATTGGCATTGTAGATGCGTTTTACTTTTTGCAGTACATCATTGCTGGACATGCCCTGCGGCTTATCCAGCAGCAGGACACCGTGAATATCGCGACCACGACGACGAGGACGACTCATCAGTCCTCCTTGCTGTCGTCCGCTGGGTTCACACGACGCTCATCGTCATGTTTCACCACGCTGGTCACCAGGTTGGACATGCGCATCCCTTCAACCAACGAGTTGTCGTAGAAGAAGGTCAGCTCAGGCACGATACGCAGACGCATGGCTTTACCCAGCAGAGAACGGATAAAACCAGAGGCTTCCTGCAGTGCCTTGATGCCGTTTTTCACAGCAGCTTCGTCCTGATCGTTGAGGAAAGTCACGAATACTTTGGCATATGCCAGATCACGAGACATCTCAACGCCCGATACGGTGGTCATCATACCAACACGCGGGTCTTTGATTTCGCGTTGCAGGATGAGTGCGATCTCTTTCTGCATCTCTTGCGCGACACGCTGCGGGCGACCAAATTCTTTCGCCATAATAAATTCTCCAGAATAAAGACAAAAAAGGGGCTATCAGCCCCTTTTTAAATTTCTTGCCGGGTGGCGCTTCGCTTACCCGGCCTACACCTAATCGTCTTCTAAGGATTTTGGGCTGCAAATTACGGCCCAAAAGACGACGAAGATTAAGCGATAGTACGTTGGATCTCGATAATCTCGAACACTTCAATCATATCGCCAACGCGAACGTCGTTGTAGTTCTTAACGCCGATACCACATTCCATGCCGTTACGGACTTCGTTAACGTCATCTTTGAAGCGACGCAGGGATTCCAGCTCGCCTTCATAGATAACCACGTTGTCGCGCAGAACGCGGATTGGGTTGTGACGTTTAATCGTGCCTTCGGTAACCATACAGCCTGCGATAGCGCCGAATTTCGGTGATTTGAACACATCACGAACTTCAGCCAGACCTATGATCTGCTGTTTCAGCTCCGGAGACAGCATGCCGCTCATCGCTGCTTTCACTTCGTCGATCAGATGATAGATGACGGAGTAGTAACGCAGATCCAGGCTTTCAGATTCGATAACTTTACGTGCAGAGGCATCAGCACGGACGTTGAAGCCAACCAGAATCGCGTTGGATGCCGCAGCCAGGGTCGCGTCGGTTTCGGTGATACCACCTACGCCAGAACCGATGATCTTCACTTTGACTTCGTCGGTAGACAGTTTCAGTAAAGAGTCGGAAATCGCTTCTACAGAACCCTGAACGTCAGCCTTCAGGACGACGTTCACTTCGTGAACTTCGCCTTCGGTCATGTTAGCGAACATGTTCTCGAGTTTAGATTTCTGCTGACGAGCCAGTTTAACTTCACGGAATTTGCCCTGACGATACAGTGCAACTTCACGGGCTTTCTTCTCGTCACGAACGACAGTAACTTCGTCACCTGCAGCCGGAACACCGGACAGACCGAGGATTTCCACCGGAATGGACGGACCTGCTTCCAGTACTTCCTGACCCAGTTCGTTACGCATAGCACGAACGCGACCGTATTCGAAGCCACACAGTACGATGTCGCCTTTGTGCAGCGTACCTTCACGCACCAGTACGGTAGCAACCGGACCACGACCTTTATCCAGGAAGGATTCGATAACCGCACCGCTCGCCATACCTTTACGCACAGCTTTCAGTTCCAGTACTTCGGCCTGCAGCAGGATAGCGTCCAGCAGCTCGTCGATACCGGTACCCGCTTTCGCAGAAACGTGAACGAATTGGCTCTCGCCGCCCCACTCTTCCGGCATGATGCCGTACTGGGACAGTTCGTTTTTAACGCGATCCGGATCCGCTTCCGGCTTATCGATTTTGTTGACTGCAACCACCACCGGCACACCCGCCGCTTTCGCGTGCTGGATAGCTTCGATGGTCTGTGGCATCACGCCGTCGTCTGCTGCAACAACCAGAACAACGATATCCGTTGCCTGAGCACCACGAGCACGCATGGAGGTAAACGCGGCGTGACCCGGGGTATCCAGGAAGGTGATCATACCGTTGTCAGTTTCAACGTGGTACGCACCGATGTGCTGAGTAATGCCGCCCGCTTCACCAGAAGCCACTTTCGTGGAACGAATGTAGTCCAGCAGGGAGGTTTTACCGTGGTCAACGTGACCCATGATGGTCACAACTGGTGCGCGCGGTTCAGCCGCAGCACCGGTGTCACGGTCGCTCATTACCGCTTCTTCCAGCTCGTTTTCACGACGCAGGATAACTTTGTGGCCCATCTCTTCGGCAACCAGCTGTGCGGTTTCCTGGTCGATGACCTGGTTAATGGTAGCCATTGCGCCCAGCTTCATCATCGCTTTGATGACCTGAGAGCCTTTGACCGCCATTTTGTTCGCCAGATCGCCAACGGTGATGGTTTCGCCGATCACAACGTCACGGTTAACGGCCTGAGCTGGCTTCTGGAAGCCCTGCTGCAGAGCGGAACCTTTACGCTGCTTACCGCCTTTACCGCCGCGAACCGCTGCACGTGCTTCTTCACGGTCAGCTTTAGATTCAGCGTGTTTGTTGCCTTTCTTCGCCGGACGCGCTGCTTTCGTGCTGCGAGTACGACCACGGCCGCCTTCGACTTCACGATCGTTTTCGTCTTCAGCCTGGCGAGCATGCTGGGAAGTGGTGACGTGATAATCGCTGGTATCTTCAACAGGTTCAGCGTTATTCACACCATTTTTCTCGTTTTCTTCCGCCATACGGCGAGCTTCTTCCGCTACGCGGCGCGCTTCTTCTTCAAGCTTACGACGTGCTTCTTCTTCCGCTTTACGCTTCAGTTCTGCGGCTTCATTTTCACGGCGGGCTTTTTCGGCCTGGGCGGTTTTAGTCATATCGTCGGTCTGTTGATTGCTCACTTTGTCTTTTTCCGCAGCTTCACGTTTCGCTTTATCAGCGGCTTCACGCTTAGCTTGTTCTGCGGCCTCACGTTCGGCTTTTTGTTGCGCCTCGCGTTTGGCAGCTTCTTCTGCCTCACGACGGGCTTGCTCTTCCGCTTCACGCTGCGCCTGCTCT
The DNA here is from genome assembly GCF_030333885.1 of Citrobacter sp. Cf132. NCBI lineage: Bacteria > Pseudomonadati > Pseudomonadota > Gammaproteobacteria > Enterobacterales > Enterobacteriaceae > Citrobacter > Citrobacter sp. Cf132. The sequence continues at coordinate 104,776 of NZ_JAOWFA010000061.1, read as the reverse complement.
TCCGCGGCAAGGCGTTCAGCCTCTTGCGGATCGCGTTTCACAAAGGTGCGTGTCTTGCGGACTTCGATTTGTACCGATTTGCTTTTTCCACCGGTACCTGGAATATTGAGAGTACTGCGCGTTTTACGCTGCAATGTCAACTTATCCGGCGCTGAGCCGTTTTCACGGTTCAAATGCGCCAGTAAGGTTTGTTTCTCTTGTGCGGACACAGAGTCGTCAGCAGACTTCGGGATACCGGCATCAGCAAATTGCTGTACCAGGCGATCCACGGAAGTCTGTATCTCTGCAGCCAGCGTTTTTACGGTTACATCTGTCATACTGTTCCTTCCTGCTACAGTTTATTACGCTTCGTCGCCGAACCAGCAAATATTACGGGCAGCCATAATCAGCTCACCGGCTTTTTCGTCGGTCAACCCTTCGATATCAGCCAGATCATCAATGCCCTGTTCAGCGAGATCTTCCAGCGTACAAACACCACGGGCCGCCAGTTTGAAGGCCATCTCACGATCCAATCCTTCCAGATTCAGCAGATCGTCAGCCGGTTTGTTATCACCGAGGCTTTCTTCCTGGGCCAGTGCCAGAGTGGTCAGTGCGTTTTTAGCACGCTCGCGCAGCGCTTCAACGGTCTGTTCATCCAGGCCGTCAATTTCCAGCAGCTCTTTCATTGGCACGTAGGCCAGTTCTTCCAGCGTCGCAAAACCTTCTTCCACCAGAACGGTCGCGAAATCTTCATCGATATCGAGATATTTGGTGAAGGTATCGATGGCTGCATGTGCTTCAGCCTGATGCTTCGCCTGCAGGTCATCAACGGTCATCACGTTGAGTTCCCAACCGCTCAGTTGTGAAGCCAGGCGGACGTTCTGACCATTACGTCCAATCGCCTGAGCCAGGTTACCGGCTTCAACCGCGATATCCATGGTATGCTTGTCTTCATCCACCACGATAGAAGCAACGTCTGCTGGCGCCATTGCGTTAATCACGAACTGCGCCGGGTTATCATCCCACAGGACGATATCGATACGCTCGCCGCCCAGTTCGGTAGAAACCGCCTGAACGCGCGCACCGCGCATACCAACACAGGCGCCGACCGGATCAATACGCTTGTCGTTGGTCTTAACGGCGATTTTCGCACGCGATCCCGGATCACGGGCAGCCGCTTTAATTTCGATAACTTCTTCGCCAATTTCCGGTACTTCAATGCGGAACAGCTCAATCAGCATTTCCGGTTTGGAACGGGTTACAAACAGCTGCGCACCGCGCGCTTCCGGGCGTACAGAGTACAGAACGCCACGAATACGGTCACCTGGGCGGAAGTTTTCACGCGGGAGCATGTCTTCACGCAGGATAACAGCTTCAGCATTGCTGCCCAGATCCAGAGAAATGTTGTCGCGGTTTACTTTCTTTACCACACCGGTGACGATTTCGCCTTCGTGTTCGCGGAACTGATCGACAACCATTGCGCGTTCAGCTTCACGTACTTTCTGTACGATAACCTGTTTCGCGGTCTGGGTGGTGATACGGTCAAAGGTGACAGATTCAATCTGATCTTCAACATATTCGCCCACGTTCAGACTTTCGTCTTCGAAGCGTGCCGCTTCCAGCGTAATTTCTTTGGTCGGCTGAGTAACTTCTTCTACGATTACCCAACGACGGAAGGTATCGAAATCACCGCTTTTACGATCGATTTCTACGCGAACGTCGATCTCTTGCTCATATTTTTTCTTTGTTGCTGTAGCCAGCGCACTTTCCAGTGCTTCAAAAATTTTCTCGCGTGGCAGCGCTTTTTCGTTGGATACGGCTTCAACAACAGCCAAAATTTCTTTGTTCATCGCGGGCTTTTCACCTCAATCCAGACTGTTAAAAGTGGGGAACCAGGTTCGCCTTCTGGATATTACTCAGCGCGAACACTTCATCTTTGCCTTCGACTGTGACCGTGATCATCTCACCGTCCACCGCTTTGATAACGCCCTGCCATTTACGACGGTTTTGTACCGCCATACGAAGAACCAGCGTGACTTCTTCACCCAGGAAACGCACGTAGTGTTCAGCTGTGAACAGAGGACGGTCGAGACCCGGAGAGGAGACTTCCAGGTTATAGGCAACGGTGATTGGGTCTTCGACATCCATCACGGCGCTTACCTGATGGCTCACATCAGCACAATCATCAACATTGATGCCATCTTCACTATCAATATAGATGCGCAGTGTGGATGTGCGACCACGAATAAATTCGATGCCGACCAGTTCGTAGCCCAGGGCTTCAACTGGCGCTGTAATCATCTCTGTTAATTTTTGCTCTAATGTGGACAAGCCCACCCCCAAGACATAAAAAAAGGGCCTAAAGCCCAGTTATTCTGTAGTCAGATAACAAAAAACCCCGATAAATCGGGGCTTTAGATAACTGAACCCTATAACCGCACCTGCGGTTCGGAGAACCTTCCGAAAGAATTTTTTTCAAATCCAGCTACGAAGGCCTAAGTCTTCACAGTATATTTGAAAAAGAACTCTAAGGGAAAGTGGTTGCGGGGGCCGGATTTGAACCGACGACCTTCGGGTTATGAGCCCGACGAGCTACCAGGCTGCTCCACCCCGCGCCTGAAACGTGGCAAATTTTACTCGTTTTGGGTAAAAAATGCAAATACTGCTGGGATTTGGTACCGAGGACGGGACGTAAAATCTGCACACAGTATATTGATTCAATATGTGTTATGTCAACCTTGTTACGACTATGCAAATCAATGAATGCTGCCCAGCACTAGCCCAGCAAGATAAATATGCCACCCACGCCGTTATTTAACGAAATTATCACTAAACTCTTCCTGTCATCCAGAAAAGATGATTAAATGAAAACTCATTTATTTTGCATAAAAATGCAATTAGCATAATAAGCGACCTCTTCACCAGTCTATCAAGCAGGGTTTTATTTTATGACGACGATTCTCAAGCATCTCCCGGTAGGTCAACGTATTGGTATCGCTTTTTCCGGCGGCCTGGACACCAGTGCAGCACTGCTGTGGATGCGACAAAAAGGGGCTGTCCCATATGCATATACTGCGAATTTGGGCCAGCCGGATGAGGATGACTATGACGCCATTCCTCGCCGTGCAATGGAATATGGTGCTGAGAATGCTCGCCTGGTAGATTGCCGTAAGCAGCTCGTTGCCGAAGGGATCGCTGCCATTCAGTGCGGTGCATTCCACAACACCACTGGCGGACTGACCTACTTCAATACCACCCCGCTGGGCCGTGCCGTGACCGGCACCATGCTGGTTGCCGCCATGAAAGAAGATGGCGTAAATATCTGGGGTGACGGTAGCACCTATAAAGGTAACGATATTGAACGTTTCTATCGTTACGGTCTGCTGACCAACGCCGAACTGCAGATTTATAAACCATGGCTGGATACCGATTTTATCGATGAACTCGGCGGTCGCCATGAGATGTCCGAATTTATGATTGCCTGTGGTTTCGACTACAAGATGTCCGTTGAGAAAGCGTACTCAACAGACTCCAATATGCTCGGGGCGACCCACGAAGCAAAAGATCTGGAATTCCTGAACTCAAGCGTCAAAATCGTCAACCCAATTATGGGCGTGAAGTTCTGGGATGAGAGCGTGAAGATCCCGGCAGAAGAAGTGACTGTGCGTTTTGAACAGGGTCATCCGGTTGCACTGAACGGTAAAACCTTCAGCGACGACGTTGAGATGATGCTGGAAGCCAACCGTATCGGCGGCCGTCACGGTCTGGGTATGAGCGATCAGATTGAAAACCGCATCATTGAAGCGAAGAGCCGTGGCATCTACGAAGCCCCGGGGATGGCATTGTTACATATCGCATACGAGCGTTTGCTGACCGGTATTCACAACGAGGATACCATCGAGCAGTATCACGCACATGGTCGCCAGCTTGGTCGTCTGCTGTATCAGGGTCGCTGGTTCGACTCTCAGGCGCTGATGCTGCGTGACGGTCTGCAGCGTTGGGTTGCCAGCCAGATTACCGGTGAAGTGACGCTGGAACTGCGCCGTGGTAATGACTACTCGATCCTCAACACCGTATCTGACAATCTGACTTATAAACCAGAACGTCTGACGATGGAAAAAGGCGATTCCGTATTCTCTCCGGACGACCGTATCGGTCAGTTGACCATGCGTAATCTGGATATCACCGATACCCGCGAGAAGCTGTTCGGCTATGCGCAGTCTGGTCTGCTGACCGCTTCTTCCACAACCGGCCTGCCGCAGGTTGAGAATCTGGAAAATAAGGCGAAGTAAAGATACACCATCTTAAGGCCGCGAAAGCGGCCTTTTTTATGTGCGGAATATAGCTCTGCGGCCCTGTAGGTCGGATAAGGCGTTTACGCCGCCATCCGACATTATTACAACGCCTGATGGCGCTATGCTTATCCGACCTACAGGACAGCCAAAAATAACAGACGAAAAAAAAGACGCTTTGCAGCGTCTTTTTTTTGGAATTTGGTACCGAGGATGGGACTCGAACCCACAAGCCCGTTAGGGCACTACCACCTCAAGGTAGCGTGTCTACCAATTCCACCACCTCGGTACAGAATACTTAGCGTGGGATATCGCTGGTCGGCTGAGCCGGAGCAGCTGGCTGAGTTTGCTCGGTTTTCGCCGGTGCACTCAGATTTTCCCACTCACTTCCTTTATTGGTCTTATTGCTGTTCATGTTACCCAGCACCAGACTGATGATGAAGAACAAGGTTCCCAATACAGCTGTCATACGGGTCATGAAGTTACCAGAACCACTTGAACCAAACAGAGTACCAGAAGCGCCTGCGCCAAAAGAGGCTCCCATATCAGCGCCTTTGCCTTGCTGCAGCATGATCAAGCCTACCAGGCCAATTGCCACAATAAGGAAAACTACTAAAAGAGCTTCGTGCATAATCAACCTGTTCCTTGCGGAGTTGCCGCGTACAATGCTTCGACCATTAAAGCGGGAATATTTACTGTTTCCCACTGAAGCGGGTGTGAATACTAACCAAAGCGAATAACCTTCGCAAGGGCAATTTGTTAGCATTGTATCAACTGCGGAAAAAATCGCCATATCAATCAAAAACGCAGCAACTTCTCCCAGCATCTCTGCATGACGGCGCGTTGATCGTCAAGATTCGCCCATACCACAACGGGGATTTCACAAATCAGATCTGCATTTTGTGGCCAGCAGTGAATAATTTGCTGATTCACCAACTCTTCCGCCACCATTGATTCAGGTAACCAGGCCATTCCCATATGGCGCAACACCATTTCTCGTATCGTTTCGCTTAAACCACTCTCAAACACTTTTTTCAACCGTGATCGCACTCGTTGTTCTGCCAGATCAATAATACGTCTGACAAAGGTATAGTCGCTGTAACATAGCCAGGGGATCGGGGTATGCGGATCGTCAAGCGTATCCACCAACTGTGCAGAAATCACAGGAATAAATCGCTCATACCGCCATAGTGAACGTTTTAACCCTCCGGCAATCTCCAGCCCTGGTTGTGAAGAGGGTAAATCGTAAGTCACCAGCATATCAATTTGCCGGTTTATCAGGGCATTGAAGTGGTTGTCTATCCCCTGGATACTGGCGTTTACCGTAAAGTTTAACTGCGGCTCACTCTGTCGCAGGTAGTTGATCATATCCGGCAGGATATTCACCGACAGCGTATGCAGGCTGACCATCACCAGCGTGTTATCCGTTGCTGGCGTCATCGCCGACAGCTCATGGCGTGCCTCTGTTAACGTACTGAGGACGTGCCGGGCATAAGGTTCAAAGCGTTCACCATAGCGCGTCAGCGTGACGGGGGTCGTTGTCCGATCAAACAAAGGCACGCCCAGCACCTCTTCCAGCGCCTTTATACGCCGACTCAGCGCAGGTTGAGTAATATGCCGCTGCGCCGCGGCCTGAGAGTAGTTTCCATGCTGGCTCAAGGCCAGAAAATCTTCCAGCCACTTACAATCCACGTTGTGCTCTCCGCCATGCCATAACCGCATCCTCCAATAACAAATCGGTAATAGTCATAGTTATAGTAATGGCTTTATGGTGGGCATCATAACAACAATATTCCGTTTCACCTGCCGACTCTCACCTTCGACGTTTGACAGGACCGCTATGTTTACTTTATTGACCAATGCCCGTGTTTTTTCTCCTGAGGATTTAGGCCTCTGCTCCCTGCTCATTCATGCCGACCGAATTGTGGCGGTAGAAAAAGATATTTCATTGTTTGATGGCGTCAACGAGGTCATCGATTGTCGGGGTAAATGGGTTATCCCTGGCATCATCGATCAGCATGTTCATCTTACCGGTGGCGGTGGCGAAGCCGGATTTGCCAGCCGGACACCCGCCGTCAAGCTGCGCGATCTGATTCAGGCGGGTATTACCACGGTGGTTGGCGTGTTAGGCACCGATGCCATTTCTCGTTCGCCCAAAGACCTCTACGCTAAAATGCAGTCTCTCAACCTTGAGGGATTACGCGCGTTTATGCATACGGGAGCCTACGCCGTTCCCAGCCCAACCATTACGCGATCCATCCGCGATGATATGGCCTTCATTCCGGCAATTCTTGGTGTAAAAATCGCCCTCGCCGATCACCGCGGCTCTTACCCCTCTTTCCAGGAGTTGCTGAGGATAGTGAGCGATATTCGCGTCGCTTCCCTGCTGGCAGGGAAAAAAGGCTTGCTGCATGTGCACCTGGGGAATCTGCCGGAAGGGATGTCGCAACTTATTGAGTTGTGTGATGCGGGTATTCCGATTCACCATATTTCACCGACCCATGTTGCAAGAACAGAGCCCTTGTTCGAACAGGCTATTGCTTTCGCCCATCGTGGCGGCCATATCGATGTTACGTCTGGTGGCAGTCGTTTTATGCCTCAGGAGCAAGCGATTCTCCACGCACTCGAAGCACAGGTTCCGGCGGAGCGCATCACGATCAGTTCTGACGGCAATGGCAGCGTTCCGCGCTTTAACGCTCAGGGTATCGTTGAAGGTTTAAGCGCGGCACCGGTCGCAGGCAATCTTAACCTACTTCCTCGCCTGATTGATGTCGGTATTCCGGTGCCGCAGGCCATCGCAATGCTGACGGCAAACGTTGCACGCTCGCTGGGTATTTCCGGGGGCGTGCTCTGCGCCGGAGAACGTGCCGATATCTGTGTACTCAATGATGACCTCTCGCTGGCCCATCTGTTTGCCGCGGGTAAACCGTTGCTGCGGGATGGCGAGTGCCTGGTTACCGGCAACTTCGAGTAAGGGGGCAAGAATGTCATTACTACTGGCGCTAATCGCCATCATTTTTGCCGGACGTCTGATCCTCAAAAAATATCACCCCCAGTCGGTACTGTTATTGACCGGGATTGTGCTGTTGCTTATCGCGCATTTTAGCGGAATGACCTCACTCAGTGGCCTGGTGAAAAAGAGCACCGGATTTGGCCCCTTTGACGCCTTTGAGTTTATCCGCGATACCCTGAGCGTGCGTCTCGGCGGCCTCGGGCTGCAAATTATGCTGATTGGTGGTTTCGCCACGTACATGTCAGCCATTGGCGCAAGCCAGGTACTGGTTCGGGTAACATCTCGTCCTCTACAACGGCTGAACTCGCCTTATCTGCTGCTGGGACTGGCACTGCTATTAGGCCAATTCCTGTCGCTGTTTATCAGCAGCGCCACCGGATTGGGTCTGCTGTTGATGGCGACGCTTTACCCATTGCTTACCCGTCTTGGCTGTAGCCGCGCCGCAGTTGCCGCAGTTATCGCCAGTACCTGTGCGGTTGAGTTTGGCCCAGGATCCGGCAACTCGGTTCTCGCCGCCAAAACCGCAGGTATTGAAGTGGTGAACTATTTTGTGCAGGATCAGTTGCCGATCGTTGTGCCCGTCATCCTTTTCATCGCCCTGTTGCATATTGTTGTGCAACGCTTTTTTGACCGTCGGGAAAGTGGCGACAATGCAGCTCAGCAGATGCAGACATTAACGGCAACTGATGAAGCCGACGCACCTATCGCCTGGCTGTTTCTGCCCATGCTGCCGCTGGTATTGATGTTGGTGTGCAGCGATTTAGTATTTAGCTCGCTTAAGATTACGCTGGATACCGCCGTACTGATAAGCCTCGCTATTACGCTGGTTTGTGAGTACTGCCGTCATCGCAAGGCGCGCGAGGTGATGGCTGGCGTACAAAAGGTTTTCGACAGCATGGGCAGCGTTTTTGCCACCGTCGTGACGCTGATTATCGCCGGTGAAGTTTTTTCCGCCGGGCTGAAAGCCATTGGCGCCGTCGACGCGCTGCTGTCGCTTTCTGGCGAATTTGGCCTCAGCGCCGCCTCTATTATCCTGCTGATGACCCTAATCACCTTCGCAATTTCAGCGCTGATGGGCTCCGGGAATGCGGCATTTTTCTCCTTCGCACCCATGGTGCCGGACATCAGCCGTCATATCGGTAGCGATATCGCAGTCATGATGTTGCCTATCCAGATATCGGCGGGTATTGGTCGTACGTTATCGCCGATTGCCGGCGTCATCATTGCTATCGCAGGGATTGCAGGCGTCTCGCCTGTGGATATTGTTAAGCGCACCGCGATTCCGATGCTGGGCGGTTGGCTACTGATGATTGCGCTAACCTTTGCCCGGTCTGGGCATTTGCTGGCGGTTCTGCCGTGGCTGGCAGTCCTTGTACTACTGATGGTCGGTGGTTACTTCTGGCAGCGCCGACGTAAACAGCCGCTTGCCGTACAGTAAAAAAAAGCCGGAGTCTCAGACTCCGGCTCTCACTTTCTTCGGGATTACGCCGCTTTCACAGCATCGGCAATACGGTGGGCGAATTCAGTCACCTGCGCTTCGTCTTCACCTTCAACCATCACACGAATTAACGGTTCGGTACCAGACTTACGCAGCAGGACGCGTCCACGGTTACCCAGTGCCGCTTCCACTTCCGCCATCACCGCTTTCACATTTTCATGTTCCAGCGGATCGCCGCTACCTGCGGTGTAACGTACGTTAACCAGCAGCTGTGGGAACATTTTCATGCCGCTGCACAGGTCGTGCAAACTCATATGGTTACGCACCATCGCCGCCAGCACCTGCAGGCCCGCCACGATGCCGTCACCAGTGGTGGTTTTGTCCAGCAGGATCACATGACCAGAGTTTTCGGCACCGATACGCCAGCCTTTTTCCTGCATTTTTTCCAGCACATAGCGGTCGCCAACTTTCGCCCGAGCAAAAGGAATACCCAGCTGTTTCAGCGCCAGCTCGAGGCCCATGTTGCTCATCAGCGTACCTACCGCACCACCACGCAGCTGTCCCTGACGCAGGGCTTCACGGGCGATGATGTACATGATCTGATCGCCATCGACCTTATTGCCTTCGTGGTCAACCATAATAACGCGGTCGCCATCGCCGTCCAGCGCAATACCCAGATCGGCTTTTTCCGCAATCACGCGCGCCTGCAGGGCACGGACGTCAGTGGCGCCGACTTCTTCATTGATGTTCACACCGTTTGGCTCACAGCCAATGGCAATCACGTTTGCACCCAGCTCACGCAGTACATTTGGTGCAATGTGGTACGTTGCACCGTTAGCGCAATCCACCACAATTTTAAGCTCACTCAGACTCAGTTCGTTCGGGAAGGTGCCTTTGCAAAACTCGATATAGCGACCGGCAGCATCAACGATACGGGTAGCTTTACCCAGTTCAGCCGAGTCCACGCAGGTGATCGCTTTTTCCATTTCGGCTTCGATAGCTTCTTCAACCGCATCCGGCAGTTTGGTCCCATCGATGGAGAAGAATTTAATCCCATTGTCATAGAATGGGTTGTGCGAAGCGGAGATAACAATCCCGGCCTCAGCACGGAAAGCACGCGTCAAATAAGCAACGGCAGGTGTTGGCATTGGCCCTGTGAATGAGGCTGAGAGTCCGGCGGCTGCCAGGCCCGCTTCCAGCGCGGACTCCAGCATATAGCCGGAAATACGCGTATCTTTACCGATAATAATTTTACGTGAACCATGACGAGCCAGCACTTTCCCTGCAGCCCAGCCCAGCTTGAGCACAAAGTCAGGAGTAATTGGGGCATCACCTACGCGACCGCGGATCCCATCAGTGCCAAAATATTTACGATTACTCATAGCGTTTTTTTTCCTTTGCAGACAATGTGGCTTCCACCACACGCATCGCTTCTACGGTTTCTTTGACGTCATGGACACGAACGATCTGCGCCCCCTGCATTGCGGCAATCACCGCGCACGCCAGACTGCCGCTCAGGCGTTCGGATGGCCCCACATTCAGCAACTGGCCAACCATTGATTTTCGTGACATCCCAACCAGCAGCGGCAGATTAAAATGATGAAACTCCGCCAGACGTGCCAGTAATGTGTAGTTGTGAGTGAGATTTTTACCGAATCCGAACCCGGGGTCGAGCAACAATTTATCTTTTGTGATTCCAGCCCGCTCGCAACGTGCTATTTGCTCAACAAAGTAACGATCTACCTCAGCAAAAACATCCTCATACTTTGGCGCTTCCTGCATGGTTTTCGGCTGCCCCTGCATATGCATCAGGCAAACCGGCAATCCGGTCTCCGCTGCGGCTTCCAACGCTCCAGGCTCCGAGAGTGAGCGAATGTCATTGATGATATGCGCGCCAACTCTGGCGCATTCGCGGATCACTTCGGGCTTTGAGGTATCAACCGAAATCCACACTTCAAAACGCTGAGCAATCGCCTCCACCACAGGGATCACTCGCTGCAACTCTTCTTCCACACTCACATCAGCCGCGCCCGGACGCGTGGACTCACCACCCACATCAATGATAGTCGCCCCGGCGTTAATCATCAGGTTTGCGTGTTTTACCGCCTCAACCAAAGAGTTGTGCGCTCCACCATCGGAAAATGAGTCTGGCGTGACGTTCAAAATCCCCATGACGTGCGGATGGCTGAGATCCAGTGAAGAACCCTGAGCAAAGAGTTTCATAGTTTTATCCCTGGTAAAATCTTGAATATGCAGATAAGAAAAACCCCGGAGCAAGCCCCAGGGTTTTCAATTAAAACACGGTCATCATCAACGATAACTTATTTGTCGCCCAGTTGCTCTGACATAGTGCCAGAGTCCGGCGCACGCGGTTCATCAACCGGACGCGGTGCACTCGGCTTGCCGGTGCTGCCAGAGTTGTTGTTAGAAGAACCCGGTTCTTCCCAACCCGCAGGCGGACGCACATCGCGGCGAGCCATCAGATCGTCAATCTGCGGCGCATCGATAGTCTCATATTTCATGAGCGCATCTTTCATCGAGTGCAAAATGTCCATGTTTTCGTTCAGCAAACGACGTGCACGGTCATAGTTACGCTCAATCAGCAGTTTAACTTCCTGATCGATAATGCGAGCGGTTTCATCGGACATGTGTTTCGCTTTCGCCACAGAACGTCCCAGGAACACTTCGCCTTCTTCTTCAGCGTACAGCAACGGACCGAGTTTATCGGAGAAGCCCCACTGAGTAACCATGTTACGCGCCAGGTTAGTCGCGACTTTAATGTCGTTCGACGCACCGGTAGAAACATGTTCAGCACCGTAGATGATCTCTTCCGCCAGACGGCCACCGTACAATGTGGAGATCTGACTTTCCAGTTTCTGACGGCTGGCGCTGATTGCATCGCCTTCAGGCAGGAAGAAGGTCACACCCAGCGCACGACCGCGCGGGATAATCGTCACTTTGTGCACCGGATCGTGTTCCGGCACCAGGCGACCGATAATCGCGTGGCCAGCTTCGTGATACGCGGTAGATTCTTTCTGCGCTTCCGTCATCACCATGGAGCGACGTTCCGCACCCATCATGATTTTGTCTTTCGCTTTTTCGAACTCAACCATCGACACTACGCGCTTGTTGCCACGAGCAGCAAACAGTGCCGCTTCGTTGACCAGGTTCGCGAGGTCCGCACCGGAGAAGCCAGGCGTACCACGTGCAATGATTGCCGCATCGATATCCGGAGACAGCGGCACGCGACGCATATGCACTTTCAGGATCTGTTCACGACCGCGAACGTCCGGCAGACCAACCACAACCTGACGGTCGAAACGGCCTGGACGAAGCAGCGCAGGGTCAAGAACGTCCGGACGGTTAGTCGCAGCGATAACGATAATACCTTCGTTACCTTCGAAGCCGTCCATCTCAACCAGCATCTGGTTCAGCGTCTGTTCACGTTCATCGTGACCACCGCCCAGACCTGCGCCACGCTGGCGGCCTACGGCGTCGATTTCATCGATGAAGATGATGCACGGTGCCGCTTTTTTGGCTTGTTCGAACATGTCACGCACACGAGATGCACCGACACCCACGAACATTTCCACGAAATCAGAACCGGAAATTGTGAAGAATGGAACCTTCGCTTCACCTGCGATAGCTTTCGCCAGCAGGGTTTTACCCGTACCCGGAGGACCGACCATCAGGACGCCTTTCGGGATTTTACCGCCCAGTTTCTGGAAACGGCTCGGTTCGCGCAGATACTCAACCAGCTCAGCGACTTCTTCTTTTGCTTCGTCACAACCCGCAACGTCAGCAAAAGTCGTTTTGATCTGATCTTCCGTCAGCATGCGCGCTTTGCTCTTGCCGAACGACATGGCACCTTTGCCACCACCGCCCTGCATCTGACGCATGAAGAAGATCCAGACACCAATCAGCAGCAGCATTGGGAACCAGGAAATGAAGATAGAAGCCAGCAGGCTCGGCTCTTCAGGTGGTTCGCCAACAACCTTGACGTTTTTGGTCAGCAGGTTATCAAGCAGCTTCGGATCGTTAACCGGGATGTAGGTCGTGTAACGGTTACTATCTTTCTTGGTAACGTTAATCTCACGTCCGTTGATCTTCGCTTCACGAACCTGGTCCTGATTGACCTCTTGCAGGAAGGTAGAGTAATCAACCTTACGGCCATTAGACTCGCTGGGCCCAAAGCTCTGGAATACTGACATCAGCACAACGGCAATGACCAGCCAGAGAATTAGGTTTTTCGCCATGTCACTCAAGGGATTAACCTCATATTACAACTGTGTTAAAAACAGCGTCAGGATACTCTATATCCAGTTTCTTTCAAACTTTCGTTTGAAATCTGCCGGTTATGGTTTACGCCCGGTCGCTACAATATACACTTCACGCGAACGGGCGCGAGAAGAGTCCGGCTTACGAACTTTGACCTTCGTAAACAGGGAGCGAATCTCTCTTAGATACTCATCGAAGCCTTCGCCCTGGAACACCTTCACTACAAAACTACCACCTGGCGCTAATACATCACGAGCCATTCCAAGCGCCAGCTCTACCAGATACATGGCCCGGGGAATATCCACCGCCGGTGTTCCACACATATTTGGCGCCATATCAGACATGACAACTTGTACTTTACTGTCACCTACGCGTTCAAGTAACGCTTTCAGGACTAATTCATCACGAAAGTCGCCCTGAAGGAAGTCCACACCAACGATTGGATCCATAGGTAAAAGATCGCAAGCGATAATGCGGCCGGTGTTGCCGATCTGCGTAACTGCATATTGCGACCAGCCACCGGGTGCAGCACCGAGATCAACTATCGTCATCCCCGGTTTAAAAATTTTGTCACTTTGCTGTATTTCATCAAGTTTAAACCAGGCACGGGAACGTAACCCCTTTTTCTGCGCCTGTTGAACATATTTATCGCTAAAGTGTTCCTGAAGCCAGCGACTCGAGCTGGCAGAACGCTTTTTACCTGTCATTTCACATTCCCAAAGGGCAGTTCATCGTAACCAATGGTGTAAATTTCTACACAGCTATTTGGTGATATATGGGAGATGGCGGTAGAATGACCCGTTTTCAATCCCAACGTAAGCAAAAATATACGATGAATCTGAGTACTAAACAAAAACAGCACCTGAAAGGTCTGGCACATCCGCTCAAGCCTGTAGTTATGCTTGGCAACAATGGTTTGACCGAAGGGGTACTGGCCGAGATTGAACAAGCGTTAGAGCACCATGAACTTATCAAGGTGAAAATCGCCTCGGAAGATCGCGATACTAAAACCTTGATCGTGGAAGCTATCGTACGCGAAACCGGCGCCTGTAATGTGCAGGTCATCGGCAAAACGCTGGTACTGTATCGCCCGACTAAAGAACGTAAAATCTCGCTGCCACGCTAAGAATATCCCAAAGTTGCACACGAAGTTTGTGTAAAACGCGGGGTTTTCCGCTAGCAGGAGAGCAAAATGCCACGCTCTCTTCGTTGATAAAAGGCCGCTATGCGGCCTTTTTCCTTTCTTTACAATGTATCAACATCTTAACCAAGATGCGAATTACAGGTATTCTACCTTCGTCACTTCATATTCCACTTCGCCGCCCGGCGTTTTGATAACCACGACGTCATCCTGCTCTTTACCGATAAGGCCACGAGCGATAGGCGAGTTCACTGAAATCAGGTTCTGTTTAAAATCGGCTTCATCATCGCCGACAATACGCCAGGTCTGCTCTTCATCGTTATCAAGATTCAACACAGTAACCGTCGCGCCGAAAACAACGCGGCCATTGTTCGGCATTTTAGTAACGTCGATTACCTGCGCGTTGGACAGTTTAGCCTCGATATCTTTAATGCGTCCTTCGCAGAAACCCTGCTGTTCGCGCGCCGCGTGATACTCCGCGTTCTCTTTCAGGTCACCGTGCTCACGCGCTTCAGCGATAGCGGCAATAATTTCAGGACGGCGCACAGATTTCAGAAAATCCAGCTCTTCGCGCAGTTTTTCAGCACCACGTAAGGTCATCGGGATAGCTTGCATTTGTTATACCTCTTGAACATTCCTGTAGGGGGCAGTTGCTCTCACCCCGGCTGCTAAGCCCACCCTGGCGAATGTCATGCCAGAGTCAGAAGCAAAAAAATACCGACCCGGGGCTCAAGGTCCCAGGTCAGCTACAATTCTCTATTTGATGATCATTTTACCCTGGAGTTCCTTATGGGTCATCGTTTACTTTTTGGGGCGTTGCGCCGTAGTATGACGGCCTGTTTCCAGGTTGTTAGCGCGAGATTATGCGATTTTCCAGATTTACCATCGGATTGACTGCCAGTATAGCGTTCAGTGTTCAGGCTGCGAACGTCGACGAGTATATCAATCAGCTCCCTGCCGGGGCCAACCTCGCCCTCATGGTACAGAAGGTTGGCGCACCTGCACCCGCTATTGATTTTCATAGCCAGCAGATGGCGCTGCCGGCCAGTACCCAGAAAGTGATCACCGCGCTGGCGGCATTGATTCAGCTCGGGCCTGACTTTCGTTTTACCACTACGCTTGAGACTAAAGGCAACGTGGAAGGCGGCGTATTGAAAGGTGACTTAGTGGCACGATTTGGTGCTGATCCGACGCTAAAACGCCAGGATATTCGCAATATGGTGGCAACCCTGAAAAAATCAGGCGTGACGCAAATTGCCGGAAATGTCCTGATCGACACCTCTATTTTCGCCAGTCATGATAAAGCGCCCGGTTGGCCCTGGAACGACATGACGCAGTGTTTTAGCGCACCGCCCGCAGCGGCTATTGTCGATAGAAACTGTTTCTCGGTTTCACTCTACAGCGCGCAAAAACCCAACGATCTCGCCTTTATTCGCGTGGCATCTTATTACCCGGTCACCATGTTCAGTCAGGTGCGTACTCTCGCCCGAGGTTCTGCGGAAGCGCAATATTGTGAACTGGATGTGGTTCCCGGCGATCTCAACCGCTATACGCTGACCGGATGCCTGCCCCAACGAGCCGATCCGCTGCCGCTGGCGTTCGCCATTCAGGACGGAGCCAGCTATGCCGGGGCGATTATCAAAGATGAGCTAAAACAAGCAGGTATCACCTACAGCGGTACGCTGCTGCGCCAAACGCTGGTCAACGAGCCGGGAACGGTGGTCGCCAGTAAGCAGTCAGCGCCACTGCATGACCTGCTTAAGATTATGCTGAAAAAATCGGACAACATGATTGCCGATACCGTTTTCCGTATGATTGGTCATGCCCGATTTAACGTGCCAGGCACCTGGCGGGCGGGTTCTGATGCCGTACGCCAGATTTTGCGTCAGCAGGCGGGCGTTGATATCGGCAACACCATTATTGCCGACGGTTCAGGCCTCTCCCGGCATAACCTGATTGCTCCGGCGACCATGATGCAGGTGCTGCAATATATCGCTCAACACGATAACGAGCTGAACTTTATCACTATGCTGCCTCTGGCGGGGCACGACGGCTCCCTGCAATACCGTGCGGGTCTGCATCAGGCTGGTGTGGATGGCAAAGTATCGGCGAAGACAGGCTCGCTGCAAGGAGTCTATAACCTTGCTGGCTTCATTACCACGGCAAGCGGCCAACGCATGGCATTCGTGCAGTATTTGTCTGGTTATGCGGTAGAGCCGGCTGACCAGCGTAATCGCCGTATTCCGTTGGTGCGCTTCGAGAGCCGATTGTACAAGGATATTTATCAGAACAATTAGATGGGTAGTTTGATTGCCGGATGGCGGCACTAACGTGCCTTATCCGGCCTACAGAGAGACCTGAAAACAACAACCCCGGCAACATGGCCGGGGTTTTTCATGCGATTAACGCTTGTAGATGAACTCGACGCCTTCGTCGTCTTCTTCGTCCCAATCGTCATCCCAGTCATCTTCCGCTTCGTCTTCGACTTCAGCGAGCTGCTGGCGGTGATAATCATCCCACATGAACTCAACTTTCTCTGGCTGTTTCGCTTCTTCAGCCTGAACAATCGGGTTCTCGATGATAAAGGTCATAACATCCCAGCAAAGATCCTTCACGCCCAGCTGGCTGGCGGCAGAGATCAGGTAATATTTACCTTCCCAGCCCAGCGCTTCGGCGATCGCTTTCGCTTTCTCTTCCGCTTCAGCCTTGTCCATCAAATCAATTTTGTTGAACACTAACCAGCGCGGTTTAGATGCCAGATCCTGACTGTATTTTTCCAGTTCGCCAATAATGATACGGGCGTTTTCTACCGGATCGGAACCGTCAATCGGATCGATATCGATGAGGTGCAGCAACACGCGGCAACGTTCCAGATGCTTCAGGAAGCGGATACCCAGGCCTGCGCCTTCAGCCGCACCTTCAATCAGACCCGGAATGTCGGCAACCACGAAGCTCTTTTCGTTGTCCATACGCACCACGCCCAGGCTCGGCACCAGGGTGGTGAACGGATAATCAGCGACTTTCGGCTTCGCCGCAGATACTGCACGGATAAACGTCGATTTCCCGGCGTTTGGCATACCCAGCATACCCACGTCTGCCAGCAGCATCAGCTCCAGCATCAGATCGCGCTTATCACCCGGCGTACCCATTGTTTTCTGACGCGGAGTACGGTTAACCGATGATTTGAAACGGGTGTTGCCCAGACCATGCCAGCCGCCTTTAGCGACCATCAGACGCTGACCGTGTTTGGTCATGTCGCCCATGGTTTCGCCCGTGCCCTGATCGATAACACGCGTACCAACAGGCACTTTAATCGTGACGTCTTTGCCACGCTTACCGGTGCAATCACGGCTCGCGCCATTCTGACCACGTTCCGCACGGAATGATTTTTCAAAACGGTAATCGATTAGTGTGTTCAGGTTTTCGTCGGCTTCCAGCCAAACGTCACCACCGTCACCACCATCACCACCGTCCGGACCGCCTTTTGGGATGTACTTTTCGCGGCGGAAGCTGACGCAACCATTACCGCCATCACCTGCAACGACCAGAATCGATGCTTCATCAACAAACTTCATTTTACTCTCCGTAAATCATTCGCCTGAGCGGGGTTGCGAAACCACCGTTTCATGCTTACGTAAACCGCCCCAAATTCGATGACCAATGGCGGAATACATCGCGCCCGCAACCACGATAAACGCACCGAGATAACCTAATAGGTTTAGCATCGGTCTGGCGAAGAAATCGGGCCAGGCCAGTGATAATAAATCTGAAAATAACAACGTAAACAGCGGTGTGAGCGTGATAATAGCGCTCACCTGCGCCGCCTGCCAACGCGCCATCGCTTCCGCAAGAGCGCCGTATCCTACCAGCGTATTCAGGCCGCAGAATACCAGGCATGCCAGCTGCCAGTCGCTGAGCTGCGTGATGACACCGGGTTTAGCCAGCGGCAACAACGCAATCGTACATAAAGTGTACAGTAAAAACAGGATCTGCGGTGATGCCAGGCGGCGCAATAACACCTTTTGCGCGACCCCATAGCTCACCCAAACCATCGCCGCACCGACACCAAAGATAACGCCCCAGGTGTAATCGGTGAGTCGGGTAAAAATTTCGATCAGACTGGTATTAAAAAACAGGACCAGGCCGCTCAGAAGCATAATGGCGCCAATCACCTGCGTGCCGCGCATCTTTTCTTTCAGGATAAAGACGCTGGCGATCATCATACCAACCGGTGACAGCTGACCGATAACCTGCGAAGCCGTTGGGCTCAAATACTGCAAGGATGAACTAAACAGAATGAAGTTACCGAACAGCCCACCGGTTGCGATAGCCAGCAACACCAGCCAACGCGCTTTGCGAAAAATACGCAACGGAGGGAGCTTTTTTTTAACCGCAAGAATAGCGCCAAGGCCAATGCTTGCCATTAAAAAACGGTAGAACACCACGGTAGGAGGCTCCATCACCTCCAGCACTTGCTTCATTGCTATTGGCAAAGCCCCCCAACATACTGCCGTTGTGAGTGCTAACAGAATACCAATGCCTGCCTGTTGCTTCATGCCGTATTCCCTGCAAGGGCTCGTTTCCGGGTTGTCACGGCGTGACGAGCGTATTTACCGGCCGTCGAATGTAAAAAGCCCCGCAACGTGTTGCGGGGCTTTTATCCGTTACCGGGACGCGAAAAACTTATTCAGCAACGATGCTGATGAATTTACGGTTTTTCGGGCCTTTCACTTCAAATTTCACTTTACCGTCTGCTTTAGCAAACAGAGTGTGGTCTTTGCCGCAACCAACGTTGGAGCCAGCGTGGAATTTAGTACCACGTTGACGAACGATGATGCTACCAGCCAGAACTGTTTCACCGCCGAAGCGTTTTACGCCCAGACGTTTAGCTTCTGAATCGCGACCGTTACGAGTCGAGCCGCCAGCCTTTTTATGTGCCATTTAATCTGCTCCCCTTAACTTAAGCGCTGATGCCAGTGATTTTCACATCAGTGAACCACTGACGATGGCCCTGCTGCTTACGGTAGTGTTTACGACGACGAAACTTAACAATTTTAACTTTCTCGCCACGACCGTGAGCAACAACTTCAGCTTTGATAACGCCGCCATCAACGAAAGGAACGCCGATTTTGACTTCTTCACCGTTTGCGATCATCAGAACTTCTGCGAATTCA
Organism: Citrobacter sp. Cf132; assembly: GCF_030333885.1. NCBI lineage: Bacteria > Pseudomonadati > Pseudomonadota > Gammaproteobacteria > Enterobacterales > Enterobacteriaceae > Citrobacter > Citrobacter sp. Cf132. Next base: position 85,461 of record NZ_JAOWFA010000061.1, on the reverse strand, counting down.
ACAGATTCGCCAGTTGCGATGTCCAGCTTTTCCAGGCGAACGGTCTGACCTTCGCTTACTCGGTGTTGTTTACCACCACTTTGGAAAACCGCGTACATAAAAAACTCCGCTTCCGCGCACACCTTTTTGATGATTCAGAGTGCGCTATAAATATTCACAATAGGGCGCGAATATTACGCAAAACGCGAGCCTTTGACAAGTGCTACCGTCAATACATGAAGAAAAAAAACACAACACGTACGGTAACGTTTATCTACGGCGTTTTTTCAGTACAATCAGCATATATTTATAACCCTAAACCCGACGTTACCTTCTCACACAGTAAGGTAATCGGGGCGAGAAGCCCGGCTTTTGCGATGAATTTAGAAAAAATCAATGAGTTAACCGCGCAAGATATGGCGGGGGTCAATGCGACAATCCTTGAACAGCTCAATTCTGACGTTCAGTTGATCAATCAACTGGGGTACTACATCGTTAGCGGCGGCGGAAAACGCATTCGCCCAATGATCGCCGTCCTCGCAGCGCGGGCCGTTGGTTACCAGGAAAATGCGCACGTTACGATCGCGGCCCTCATCGAGTTTATCCACACAGCGACCCTGCTGCACGATGATGTTGTGGATGAGTCAGACATGCGCCGTGGGAAAGCTACGGCAAATGCGGCGTTTGGTAATGCGGCCAGCGTGCTGGTTGGCGATTTTATCTATACCCGCGCATTTCAGATGATGACCAGCCTTGGCTCGTTGAAAGTGCTGGAAGTCATGTCGAAAGCAGTCAACGTCATCGCCGAAGGTGAAGTCTTGCAGCTGATGAACGTCAACGACCCAGACATCACCGAAGAAAACTATATGCGCGTCATCTACAGTAAGACGGCGCGGTTGTTTGAAGCGGCAGCCCAATGTTCAGGCATTCTGGCTGGCTGTAGCGAAGAACAAGAAAAAGGGTTGCAGGATTATGGCCGTTATCTCGGCACAGCTTTCCAGTTAATTGACGATTTGCTGGATTACAGCGCAGATGGCGAGCAGCTGGGTAAAAACGTCGGTGATGACCTCAACGAGGGTAAACCTACGCTGCCGCTGCTGCATGCCATGCGCCACGGTACTCCAGAACAAGCGCAAATGATCCGCCAGGCCATTGAGCAAGGTAATGGTCGTCACCTTCTGGAGCCGGTTCTGGAAGCGATGAACGCCTGTGGTTCCCTGGAGTGGACGCGCCAACGTGCAGAAGAAGAGGCAGATAAGGCCATCGCTGCGTTGCAGGTGCTGCCTGATACGCCGTGGAGAGAAGCGCTGATTGGTCTGGCACATATCGCCGTACAGCGCGACCGTTAATTCCCTACAGCATCCTCCCTCATCCCGTGCTCTGCACGGGATTTTTTTATAAGTTCTAGTAATCCTCCCTACTCCCCTCCGGATAATCACGCATAACCTTGGCATATTCTGAATATACACACACTTTACATGAACATTTTAGAACATTCGTTCTTCGGGCGTTATAGTGTCGCCACAACCGATCGTGGAACCGTAAGTCGTTAACCAAAGGAGAGATGAATTTATGGAAAGCAAGCTGATTGACTGGCATCCGGCCGACATCATCGCCGGACTGCGCAAGAAAGGGACCTCAATGGCCGCTGAATCACGTAAAAATGGATTGAGTTCATCAACGCTGGCAAATGCGTTAACGAGACCATGGCCAAAAGGTGAGTTGATTATCGCCCGGGCACTGGGAACTGATCCCTGGGTGATTTGGCCGTCACGCTATCACGATGCCAAAACGCATGAGTTCATCGACAGAACGCGGATGATGAGGAGTCGCAGAGAGAAAAAGAATCCGGAATGAACATTGAGCTGTAACCCCCGGCCAACTGAACTGGGGGTTACAAGAGACGTTGACGATTACTCGCCTTTCACGCGCTCAATGTTTGCGCCCAGCGCACGCAGTTTATCTTCGATGCGCTCATAGCCGCGATCGATGTGATAAATACGATCGACCACTGTTGTACCTTCAGCAATACAACCTGCCAGCACTAAACTTGCAGATGCGCGCAGATCGGTCGCCATAACCTGTGCGCCTGAGAGTGTTTCCACGCCGTGGCAAATCACGGTATTGCTTTCGATTTCTGCGTGAGCGCCCATACGGCTCAGCTCAGGCACGTGCATAAAGCGGTTCTCAAACACGGTTTCCGTGATGAAGCCGGTCCCTTCTGCTACCAGGTTCAGCAGCGTGAACTGGGCCTGCATATCGGTAGGGAACGCCGGATGCGGCGCAGTACGCACATTGACCGCTTTCGGACGTTTGCCGTGCATATCAAGGCTGATCCAGTCATCACCCACTTCAATATCCGCACCCGCATCACGCAGCTTCGCCAGAACAGCATCCAGCGTGTCCGGCTGTGCATTACGGCAGATAATTTTGCCACGAGAAATTGCCGCCGCCACCAGGAAGGTACCGGTTTCGATGCGGTCTGGCAGAACGCGATACACACCGCCGCCGAGACGCTCAACGCCTTCGATCGTAATACGATCGGTGCCCTGGCCAGTGATCTTCGCGCCCAGCGCAATCAGGAAGTTCGCGGTATCCACAATCTCCGGCTCGCGCGCGGCGTTTTCGATAATGGTGGTGCCTTCGGCAAGCGTTGCTGCACACATGATGGTGACAGTCGCACCGACGCTCACTTTGTCCATGACAATATGCGAGCCTTTCAGACGGCCATCAACGGACGCTTTCACATAGCCTTCTTCCAGCTTGATAGTCGCGCCTAACTGCTCCAGACCGGTAATGTGCAGGTCAACCGGACGCGCGCCGATGGTGCAGCCGCCCGGCAGTGAAACCTGGCCCTGACCAAAGCGAGCAACCAGCGGCCCGAGCGCCCAAATGGATGCACGCATGGTTTTCACCAGATCGTACGGCGCACAGAAGACGTTCACATCACGCGCATCAATGTGCACGGAACCATTACGCTCAACTTTCGCACCCAGCTGGCTCAACAGCTTCATTGATGTGTCAACGTCCTTCAGTTTCGGGACGTTTTGGATCTCTACAGGTTCTTCAGCCAGCAGCGCCGCAAACAGGATCGGCAGTGCGGCGTTTTTAGCGCCTGAAATTGTGACTTCGCCCTGGAGCTTGGTTGGCCCCTGAACACGAAATTTATCCATTATTCTGTTCTCTGTTAAGAATTTATCTTCGCTACCGGCGCATCACCCGTAGCTCAAAAACCGTTAAGTTTGCGATCGCGCGCCCATTCCGCTGGGGTAAACGCCTTAATCGACACGGCATGAATGCGGTTGTCCGCAATGTACTCCATCAACGGGCCATAGACCGATTGCTGCTTCTTGACCCGGCTCATGCCTTCAAACATCTCACCCACGGCAATAACCTGAAAGTGACTGCCGTCGCCAGAAACGTGGACTTCCTGGAGGGAGAGTGCATTCATCAGCACGCTCTGAATTTCATTATTTTCCATGGGCTCTTCATTCGTCAGATAGTGAAAACAGCCCAACATCTTAGAGCAAAGTGGCGCTGTCATAAATAAGCAAAAAGCCTCGCTGATAAATCAGACAAGGCTTTAGTGGCAGATCCCCCTCAGGGGTTTTGCCGGATAGCGGCACAAGACCTTATCCGGCCTGGAAAAATTAACGCGGAAGGACGTCGTCAGGCAGATTGTAAAGCTGCGCCAGCGTGTACACTTTATCGTTAACACCAGTGAGCGAAACGCTGTTTCCCTGCTGCTTGCCTTGATTAATCAGATGCAACAGTAACGCCAGACCGCCGGTATCTACCCGGGATACCTGGTTCAGATCGATGCAGGATACCCCTTTCATCGCCTCAATTCGCGCATCCCATAAGGGATTTAACACGTCCTGATCCAGCTCTCCCACCAGCACCAGCTTGTCGCCTTCGCGCGTCCAGGTGAGTGACTGCGTCATTATTTTTTCTCTTCCAGCGTGATTTTCTGCTGAGAAATAGATTTCAGCTGTGCCGTCAGGCCATCAATACCTTTGGTACGCAGCAGGTCGCTCCACTCATTTTGTTTGGTGGTGATCATACTTACGCCTTCGGCGATCATGTCATACGCCTGCCAGTTACCGGTCTGGGAGTTTTTACGCCACTGGAAATCCAGACGTACCGGAGGACGACCGTTTGGATCGATGATGGTTACGCGGATAGGTACGATGGTCGCATCACCCAACGGCTGCTCAGGGGCAATCTGATAGGTCTGGCCGTGGTACATCGCCAGTGCCTGGCCGTAAGCCTGCTTCAGATATTCACGGAATGCAGCAAAATAGGCTTCACGTTGGGCAGGAGTCGCATCTTTGTAGTAACGACCCAGCACCAGCGCACCGGCATACTTAACCTGCACATAAGGCAGCAGTTCCTGATCGACGACCTGACGCAGGTAATCGGGGTTGGAACGGATTTTTGGTTGCTCGTTTTTCAGACGGTCAAAGGTCTTTTGCGCCGCCTCATCCATCAGTTTGTACGGGTTAGTCTGGTCTGCTGCGGTTGCCGCGCTAAGTGGAGCAATCACCAGCATAGCCACCATCATCAATCGTTTAAACATACGTCGATTCTCCTGATATTATTTCGTTGCGCCCGCAGGCGTAGTGGCTTCATTATTGCCTTCAGTTGCGGCTGGCGCATCGCCAGAATTCTTATTGTCATCACCTTTGCTGTTGCTGTTGTAAAGGAACTGACCAATCATATCTTCCAGCACCATCGCGGATTTCGTGTCCTGAATCGTACCGCCATCTTTGAGGATAGACGTTCCCAGCTCAGGATCTTCAAAACCCACGTTCAATGCCAGATACTGTTCGCCCAGCAGACCGGAAGTACGGATGCTCAGAGAACTGGTGTCAGGAATATGGTTAAAACGCGATTCGATTTCCAGCGTCACGCGCGGCAGGTACGTTTTCGGATCTAACGAGATGTCCGATACGCGTCCAACTACCACCCCGCCAATCCGCACCGGAGAACGCTCTCTCAGGCCGCCGATATTATCAAAGGTCGCATAAATCGTGTAAGTCGGTTCAGTACGCATTGAGGTAACGTTCGCCGCCTTCAGGCAGACAAACAGCGCAGCCAGCAGCGCAACCAGCAGGAATAACCCGACCCAAATTTCATTTTTTTTCGTTTGCATGAACTCAATTCCCAAACATCAGTGCGGTCAGCACAAAATCCAGCCCCAGAACGGCAAGAGAGGCGTGCACAACGGTGCGTGTCGTTGCCCGGCTAATCCCGGCAGAGGTCGGGATCGCATCATAACCATTGAACAATGCAATCCAGGTGACCGTAATGGCGAACACCACGCTCTTAATCAGACAGTTGACCAGGTCCAGACGCCAGTCGACGGCATTTTGCATAGCCGACCAGAAAAAGCCCGCATCAATACCCTTCCAGCTTACGCCAACCAGTGAACCACCCCAGATCCCCACGGCGACAAATATAATCGTTAGCAGCGGCAATGAAATGACACCGGCCCAAAAACGCGGAGAGATCACTCGGCGCAGTGGATCGACGGCCATCATTTCCAGGCTGGAAAGCTGCTCGGTCGCTCTCATCAGACCAATCTCTGCAGTTAAGGCCGATCCGGCCCGCCCGGCAAACAGCAGTGCCGCAACAACCGGCCCCAGCTCACGTAACAATGACAGCGCCACCAGCATACCGAGGCTGGTTTCCGCACTGTAGGTCGTCAGCACCAGGTATCCCTGCAATCCCAACACCATACCGATGAATACGCCTGACACAATAATGATCAGCATCGATAAGACACCGACATTATAAAGCTGGCGTATCAGCAGCGGCGCATGTTTGCGAAACTCCGGTTTGCCGACAACCGCATTGAACAACATTAATCCGGCTCGCCCGAACGTCCTGAGGGTTTTTATTCCTCGGTGTCCGAGTGATGCCAGCGCATTTAACAACATGGGTGGCTTAACTCCCTGTTTAGAGTAAATCGATATGGTAGTCACCCGCCGGGTAACGGAACGGAACCGGTCCATCGGCAATGCCGTCAAGGAACTGGCGTACGCGCGGATCGGCATTTTCTTGTAGCGCCTGAGCACTACCGTAGGCCACTATTTTTTTGTCCGCCATTATATAGGCGTAATCCGCAATACTCAGTACTTCAGGCACATCATGGGATACCACCACACAGGTGACACCCAGCGCGCTGTTCAGTTCTGAAATCAACTTCACCAGCACGCCCATGGTGATGGGATCCTGACCGACGAACGGCTCATCAAACATAATGAGGTCAGGCTCCAGCGCGATAGCACGCGCTAACGCAGCGCGGCGCGCCATCCCACCGGATAATTCAGAAGGCATTAATTTGGCCGCACCCCGCAGGCCGACCGCCTCGAGCTTCATCATCACCGTGCTCTTCAGCAACGGCGCTGGCAACGTCGTATGCTCGCGCAGAGGGTACGCAACGTTGTCAAACACATTCATGTCGGTAAATAGCGCACCTGACTGAAACAGCATACTCATGCGCTTACGCACGGTAAATAAACGCGAACGGGACATGGCCGGGACGTTCTCACCGTCAAACAGAATCTCGCCCTTATCCGGTGAGATCTGTCCGCCAATCAGACGCAACAGCGTCGTTTTGCCGATGCCTGATGGCCCCATGATTGCCGTCACCTTACCGCGCGGTACCGTCAGGGAAATATTATCAAAGATGCAGCGGTCGCCCCGGGAAAAGCTGACATCGCGCATATCGACTAGATTCGCCACAGACTGCCCCATTGATTCATCCTTTACTATTGCCTTGTTGATCGAAGAGTTTGGCGCTCAATTTAGCCCTGAACTCAACATATTTACAGATTATTGCCTGTCCTGGTTAGCGAAAGCTGGCATTTGTTTTACTTTTTAGCCGCATAAAGTCAAAATTAAGACTTCGTTACGGCTTCCAGAAGATCCTTCAAGAGGACCGGCGAGTATACCTGAAGAAAGGACTTTAGATGCTTTTAGCGACGGCGCTGTTAATAATTGGTTTACTTCTGGTGGTCTACGGTGCCGACCGTCTGGTATTTGCCGCATCCATTTTATGTCGAAACGTCGGTATTCCACCCATTATCATCGGAATGACCGTGGTCAGCATTGGTACGTCGTTACCCGAGATCATTGTATCCGTTGCCGCATCGATGAATGGGCAACTCGATCTGGCTGTCGGGACCGCCATAGGTTCTAACATCACCAACATTCTGCTTATTTTAGGCCTGTCGGCGCTGATTCATCCTTTTACCGTGCATTCTGATGTTCTGCGTCGTGAATTACCGCTAATGTTGCTGGTAAGTATTTTAGCTGCATCCGTCCTGTATGACGGGCAGTTGAGCCGCAGCGACGGTTTCTTTCTTCTGCTCCTGGCCGTGCTATGGCTGCTATTCATTGTTAAAATCGCTCGTCTGGCCGAGCGACAAGGCAATGACAGCCTGACACGCGAGCAGATAGCTGAGCTGCCGCGCGAAGGCGGGTTACCCGTCGCATTTTTGTGGTTGGGTATTGCGCTGATTATTATGCCTATGGCTACGCGTATGGTGGTAGATAACGCTACCGTACTGGCGAACTATTTCGCCATGAGCGAACTCACCATCGGGTTGACGGTGGTCGCCATTGGTACCAGCCTGCCGGAACTGGCAACGGCGATTGCGGGTCTGCGTAAAGGTGAAAACGATATTGCCGTCGGTAACATTATCGGCGCGAACATTTTTAATATTGTTATCGTCCTCGGGCTACCGGCGTTGATTACGCCGGGCGAAGTCAATCCGATGGCCTTCGTCCGGGACTACAGCGTCATGCTGCTGGTGAGCGTTATTTTTGCATTACTCTGCTGGCGACGTCCGCGCCAGATTGGTCGCGGCGCGGGCGCGCTGCTGACCGGCGGTTTTATCATATGGCTGGCGATGCTGTATTGGTTATCGCCACTTCTCGTTGGATAACTGGAAACGCATTATGTCGCACTTAGAGTTGCAACCGGGTTTTGACTTTCAGCAAGCAGGCAAGGAAGTCCTGGCAATTGAACGTGAAGGCCTGGCGGAGCTTGATCAGTACATCAACCAAAATTTTACCCTGGCATGCGAGAAAATATTCAGTTGCCCGGGCAAAGTCGTGGTGATGGGAATGGGGAAATCCGGCCATATCGGGCGGAAAATGGCAGCCACATTTGCCAGCACCGGCACCCCCTCATTTTTTGTACACCCAGGCGAAGCCGCACATGGCGATCTGGGTATGGTCTCGCCGCAGGATGTGGTCATCGCCATCTCTAACTCCGGTGAATCCAATGAGATAGCGGCGCTGATCCCGGTATTAAAACGTCTTCATGTACCGCTTATCTGCATGACCGGTCGTCCGGAAAGCAGTATGGCGCGTGCAGCAGATGTGCATCTGTGTGTTAAAGTGCCCAAGGAAGCTTGTCCGTTAGGCCTGGCGCCGACCAGCAGCACGACAGCAACACTGGTGATGGGCGATGCCCTTGCGGTGGCATTATTAAAAGCGCGCGGCTTTACCGCGGAAGATTTTGCATTGTCTCATCCCGGTGGCGCACTGGGCCGTAAGCTTTTACTGCGCGTTAACGATATTATGCATACGGGCGACGAGATCCCGCATGTAACCAAAAACGCCAGCCTGCGTGACGCCTTAATTGAGATCACGCGTAAAAATCTCGGCATGACCGTCATTTGCGATGATGCCATGAAGATTGACGGTATTTTCACCGATGGTGATTTACGTCGTGTCTTCGATATGGGCGTTGATGTACGCCAGTTAGGCATTGCCGATGTGATGACCCCTGGAGGCATTCGCGTGCGTCCGGGTATTCTTGCCGTCGATGCCCTGAACTTAATGCAGTCCCGCCATATCACCTCGGTAATGGTTGCTGATGGCGACCAGTTACTCGGTGTGTTACATATGCATGATCTGCTACGTGCAGGTGTAGTGTAAGAAACTCAAGGATAACGAAAATGAGTAAAGCAGGTGCGTCGCTTGCGACCTGTTATGGACCCGTCAGCGCAGACGTTATCACCCGGGCAGAAAACATCCGTTTGCTGATCCTGGATGTGGATGGCGTACTGTCTGATGGTCTGATTTATATGGGCAACAACGGTGAAGAGCTGAAGGCTTTTAACGTCCGCGATGGTTACGGAATTCGCTGTGCGCTCACTTCCGGTATTGAGGTTGCCATTATTACCGGACGAAAGGCTAAACTTGTAGAAGATCGCTGTGCCACTTTGGGGATCACCCACCTGTATCAGGGGCAGTCAGACAAACTGGTTGCTTTTGGCGATCTCCTTAGCAAACTGGCGATCGCGCCGGAGAATGTCGCCTACGTTGGCGATGACCTGATCGACTGGCCGGTGATGGCACAAGTGGGATTGAGCGTCGCGGTGGCAGATGCCCACCCTTTGCTGATCCCGCGGGCCGATTATGTCACCCGTATTAATGGGGGACGTGGCGCTGTGCGTGAAGTCTGCGATTTATTACTCCTGGCGCAGGGCAAACTGGACGAGGCCAAAGGGCAATCGATATGAGCAAAACCAGACGTTGGGTTATCATTCTACTGTCGCTGGCTGTCCTTGTGATGATTGGTATTAATCTGGCAGACAAAGAGGACACCGCTCAGGTCGTCGTCAATAACAACGAGCCAACCTATAAGAGCGAACATACTGATACCGTCGTGTATAGTCCGGAAGGCGCGCTGAGCTATCACTTGATCGCACAACACGTTGAATATTATTCGGAACAAGCGGTTTCGTGGTTTACTCAACCAGTATTAACCACATTTGATAAGGATAAAGTACCGACCTGGACGATCAAGGCCGATAAAGCCAAATTGACCAACGATCGGATGCTGTATCTGTACGGCCATGTTGAGGTTAACGCCCTGGTGCCTGACTCTCAACTACGCAGAATTACGACCGATAACGCGCAGATTAACCTGGTGACACAAGATGTCACTTCCGATGATCTGGTGACGTTGTATGGCACAACATTTAACTCCAGCGGACTGAAGATGCGCGGCAACTTACGCAGCAAGAACGCCGAGCTGATTGAAAAGGTTAGAACCTCATATGAAATCCAAAACAAACAAACTCAGCCTTAATCTTGTACTTGCCAGCTCACTTCTGGCCGCCAGCATTCCGGCATTTGCCGTCACCGGCGATACCGAGCAGCCGATTCACATTGAGTCGGACCAGCAGTCCCTGGATATGCAGGGCAACGTGGTAACGTTTACTGGCAACGTGATTGTGACTCAGGGCACCATCAAAATTAACGCCGATAAAGTCGTCGTGACCCGTCCTGGCGGCGAAGACGGCAAAGAAGTGATTGACGGCTATGGCAATCCAGCGACGTTTTACCAGATGCAGGACAACGGTAAACCGGTTAAAGGCCGCGCCTCGCAGATGCACTATGAACTGGCGAAAGACTTTGTCGTGCTAACCGGCAAGGCGTATCTGGAACAGCTCGATAGCAACATCACGGGCGATAAGATCACCTATCTGGTAAAAGAGCAGAAAATGCAGGCCTTCAGCGATAAAGGCAAACGCGTCACCACCGTTCTGGTTCCGTCGCAGTTGCAGGACAAAAACAAGGCTCCGGCAGAGAAAAAAGGTAACTGATTCGTTATGGCAACATTAACTGCAAAGAACCTTGCAAAAGCCTATAAAGGCCGTCGTGTGGTGGAAGATGTCAGTCTGACCGTCAACTCCGGGGAGATCGTCGGTCTGCTCGGTCCTAACGGTGCAGGCAAGACAACAACCTTTTACATGGTGGTCGGCATTGTCCCGCGCGATGCGGGTAACATTATCATTGATGACGAAGACATCAGCCTGCTGCCTCTGCATGCGCGCGCGCGTCGCGGCATCGGCTACTTACCGCAGGAAGCATCGATTTTCCGTCGCCTGAGCGTGTTTGATAACCTGATGGCGGTACTGCAAATTCGTGACGATCTGACCAGCGAGCAGCGGGAAGATCGCGCCAACGAGCTGATGGAAGAATTCCACATCGAGCACCTGCGTGACAGTATGGGGCAGTCGCTCTCCGGTGGTGAACGACGCCGCGTGGAGATCGCCCGCGCACTGGCCGCTAATCCGAAATTTATCCTGCTGGATGAACCGTTTGCCGGTGTTGACCCGATTTCCGTTATTGATATCAAACGGATCATCGAACACCTGCGCGACAGCGGCCTTGGCGTGCTGATTACCGACCATAACGTCCGCGAAACGCTGGCTGTGTGTGAGCGCGCCTATATCGTGAGTCAGGGGCACCTGATCGCGCACGGCACGCCAACAGAAATACTGCAGGATGAGCACGTTAAGCGCGTATACCTTGGGGAAGACTTCAGACTCTGATAGGGTAGAAGACTTCACGTCACCGCAGGAGAAAACAACTCTGAACATGAAGCAAGGTTTGCAACTCAGGCTTAGCCAACAACTGGCGATGACGCCTCAGCTACAACAGGCTATCCGTCTGTTGCAGCTGTCCACGCTGGAACTTCAGCAAGAACTTCAGCAAGCGCTGGAAAGTAACCCACTGCTCGAGCAAACCGATCTTCACGACGAAATTGATACCCAGGAAAAACAGGACAGCGAAACCCTCGACACCGCCGATGCTCTCGAACAAAAAGAGATGCCTGAGGAGCTGCCGCTTGACGCCAGTTGGGATGAAATTTACACCGCCGGGACGCCTTCGGGCACCAGCGGAGATTACATCGACGACGAGCTGCCTGTGTATCAGGGTGAGACCACGCAATCACTACAGGATTACCTGATGTGGCAAGTGGAACTGACCCCGTTCTCGGATACCGATCGCGCCATTGCGACATCCATTGTGGATGCGGTAGACGAAACCGGTTATCTCACCGTGACCCTGGACGATATTCTCGAAAGCATGGGCGATGACGACGTCGGTATGGACGAAATCGAAGCCGTGCTTAAACGCGTTCAGCGCTTTGATCCCGTAGGCGTGGCCGCTAAAGATCTCCGCGACTGCTTACTGATCCAACTTTCGCAGTTTGATAAAGCCACACCGTGGCTGGAAGAAGCGCGTCTGATCATCAGCGATCATCTCGATCTGTTAGCCAACCATGACTTCCGCACGCTGATGCGCGTGACCCGACTGAAAGAAGACGTGCTAAAAGAAGCCGTCAATCTTATTCAGTCACTGGATCCAAGGCCTGGGCAGTCGATCCAGACTGGCGAACCAGAATACGTTATTCCGGATGTGCTGGTGCGTAAGCATAACGATCGCTGGGTGGTCGAACTCAACAGCGACAGCATCCCACGACTGCAGATTAACCAGCACTACGCCGCTATGTGCAATAGCGCGCGCAACGATGCCGACAGTCAGTTTATCCGTAGCAATCTACAGGATGCGAAGTGGCTGATTAAAAGCCTGGAAAGCCGCAATGATACACTGCTGCGCGTAAGCCGTTGCATCGTTGAACAACAGCAAGCCTTCTTTGAGCAAGGCGAAGAGTTTATGAAACCGATGGTGCTGGCGGATATCGCCCAAGCCGTCGAGATGCACGAATCGACCATTTCCCGTGTGACCACGCAAAAGTATCTGCACAGTCCGCGCGGCATTTTTGAATTGAAGTATTTCTTTTCCAGTCACGTTAACACTGAAGGTGGAGGCGAAGCCTCATCCACGGCGATCCGTGCGCTGGTGAAGAAATTAATTGCTGCGGAAAACCCCGCGAAACCACTGAGTGACAGCAAGTTAACCTCTATGCTGTCAGAACAGGGTATCATGGTGGCACGCCGCACCGTTGCGAAGTACCGAGAGTCTTTATCCATTCCGCCGTCTAACCAGCGCAAACAGCTGGTCTGACCCAACCGATAAGGAAGACACTATGCAGCTCAACATCACTGGAAACAACGTCGAAATCACTGAGGCCCTGCGCGATTTTGTTAATACAAAATTTGCCAAGCTTGAACAATATTTCGACCGGATTAATCAGGTCTATATTGTGTTGAAAGTGGAGAAGGTTACACATATCTCGGATGCAACGCTGCATGTGAACGGTGGCGAAATTCATGCCAGCGCGGAAGGTCAGGATATGTACGCCGCCATTGACGGTTTAATTGATAAACTGGCTCGGCAGTTAACAAAACATAAAGATAAACTGAAACAGCACTAACTTGTCCGGGCAGTTAGCGGGTGCAGGACGGCCTGTTGTGTAGCACAACGGGCCATTTGTACAGTTAGCGCTTAGGTGAAATTATGACAAATAACGATACGACTCTACAACTGAGCACTGTTCTTAACCAGGAATGTACACGCGCAGGCGTTCACTGCCAAAGCAAGAAACGCGCACTGGAAATCATCAGTGAACTGGCGGCAAAACAGCTCAGCTTGCCTTCTCAGGTGGTATTTGAGGCCATTCTGACGCGTGAAAAAATGGGCAGTACCGGCATCGGTAATGGTATTGCTATCCCGCATGGAAAGCTGGAAGAAGACACGATGCGCGCGGTTGGTGTGTTTGTGCAACTTGAAACGCCTATCGCCTTCGACGCTATTGATAATCAGCCAGTCGATCTGTTGTTCGCCCTGCTGGTTCCGGCGGACCAAACCAAGACGCATTTGCATACGTTGTCACTGGTCGCAAAACGTCTGGCGGATAAAACCATCTGTCGTCGTCTGCGCGCCGCACAGAGTGACCAGGAGTTGTATCAAATCATCACGGACACCGAAGGTGGACAGGATGAAGCATAACAACCCAATGGCATCCTTTTTTGTCGTTGTGAGGAGAAACAGTACATGGTACTGATGATCGTCAGCGGCCGTTCAGGGTCAGGTAAATCTGTCGCTCTGCGTGCGCTGGAAGATATGGGTTTTTACTGCGTGGATAACCTTCCCGTAGTGCTGTTGCCCGATCTGGCTCGTACTCTGGCCGATCGCCAGATTTCTGCGGCCGTCAGCATTGATGTGCGCAACATGCCTGAGTCCCCGGAGATTTTCGAGCAGGCCATGAACAATCTGCCTGAAGGTTTCTCACCACAACTGCTGTTCCTTGATGCTGACCGTAACACGCTGATTCGTCGCTACAGTGACACGCGTCGCCTGCACCCACTCTCCAGCAAGAACTTGTCTCTGGAAAGCGCTATCGATAAGGAAAGCGATTTGCTTGAGCCTTTGCGCTCTCGCGCTGACCTGATCGTTGATACCTCCGAAATGTCCGTGCACGAACTGGCGGAAATGTTGCGTACCCGACTGTTGGGCAAACGTGAACGTGAATTGACGATGGTTTTCGAATCCTTTGGTTTCAAACACGGTATCCCGATTGATGCGGATTACGTCTTTGACGTGCGCTTCCTGCCTAACCCGCACTGGGATCCGAAGCTGCGCCCAATGACCGGTCTTGACCGCCCCGTCGCCGCGTTCCTCGACAGGCACACAGAAGTACACAATTTTATCTACCAGACGCGCAGCTATCTTGAGCTATGGTTACCCATGCTGGAGACCAACAACCGCAGCTACCTCACCGTAGCCATCGGTTGTACCGGCGGGAAGCACCGTTCGGTGTATATTGCAGAGCAGCTGGCAGACTACTTCCGCTCACGCGGTAAAAACGTGCAGTCACGCCATCGTACGCTGGAAAAACGTAAATCATGACCGTGAAGCAAACCGTTGAAATCACTAATAAGCTGGGCATGCATGCCCGTCCAGCTATGAAACTGTTTGAATTGATGCAGGGTTTCGAAGCAGAAGTTTTGCTGCGTAATGATGAAGGAACGGAAGCCGAGGCCAACAGCGTTATCGCTCTGCTGATGCTGGATTCAGCCAAAGGGCGTCAGATAGAAGTTGAAGCCACGGGTCCGCAGGAAGTTGAAGCCCTTGCCGCAGTGGTTGCCCTGTTTAATTCAGGTTTTGATGAAGATTAATCAAGTAGTTTTAACACGTAGCCAGTAGGTCGGATAAGGCGTTTACGCCGTATCCGGCAATGCCATTGTGTCGTATTGTGTCTGATGCGCTGCACTTAAATCAGGCCTACAAAAACAGCGACAGCAGCAATTAATATAGCTTATTTTCCCGCATAAACGACTCACCGCCTAACTGGCGCATTTGACGCATGATCCACGCCTGACGGCTACGCACATAACCAGAAGGCGCATTCGCTTTAAAACGCAAAGGATTGGGTAATACCGCCGCCAGCAAGGCCGCTTCAGACAGACTCAACCGACTGGCAGGTTTATGGAAATAGCGCTGCGCCGCCGCCTCCACACCAAAAATCCCATCGCCAAACTCAGCGATATTCAGGTAAACGGTCAGAATACGTTTCTTGCTCCAGACGGTTTCCATACCCAGCGTTAGCCCGGCTTCAAGACCTTTACGTACCCAGCTACGTCCATCCCACAGAAAGAGGTTTTTCGCCGTCTGTTGCGATAACGTCGACGCTCCGCGAATACGGTTTTCATTGCGTTCATTGTGCGCCAGCGCTTTCTCTATGGCGGAGACATCGAATCCCCAGTGCTCGGGAAACTTCTGGTCCTCCGCGGCAATGACGGCCAGTCCCATCCAAGGTGAAATCTCGTCCATGCTCACCCAGTCTGAGTGCGCCACATAACCAAAATCACCGGACAGCCATGCGCCCAGTTGCCGTTCAACCATCACCGCCGAGAAAGGCACAGGCATCACGCTGAAAAGTGCGATGCCCCCGCCCCAGAATACGCCGAGGACAATGACCGCCCGCAGAAAGATACGTCGCAGAAAGGCGGTAACTCCTGTTCTCATTCAGCCAGCACCAGCACACGCGATACCAGTTTATCGATACCACTCGCAGCCTGAGCGATATCCTGCGCCAGCATATAGGCGGGCGTGGTGACAATTTTGTTGTCCTCATCGACGACAATGTCATCAACCGGACAAGGCACATGCTCAGCGCCCATCTCTTCCAGCACCTCTGCCGTATCGATATCAGTACCGATAGTCAGACGCAACGGGAAATCAAAAATTTTAGGTAACATAGCGGGCGCAATGCACATAAATCCCAGCGGCTTACCCGCCTGATGCATAGCCACCGCCAGCGCGGCTAAATCGCTGTCAACCCGGCATTCGCTGCCCTGACTGGCAAAATTGCTCAGATTTTTGGCCGCACCAAACCCACCCGGCACGATCAACGCATCCAGTTCCGTTGAGACTGCCTGAGCGAGCGGGCGAATTTCACCGCGTGTTATACGTGCGGCTTCAATCAGTACATTACGCGTTTCCAGCATCGGCTCGCCGGTCAGATGATTAATCACATCCGCTTGCTGTTTATCCGGAGCAAAGCAGACGGCCTGAGCGCCGTTGCGGGCAATGGCCAGAAGCGTGAGAACAGTTTCATGGATCTCTGCACCGTCATACACGCCGCATCCGCTGAGCACTACACCCACTTTTTTCATCGTGATACTCCTTTCTCAACTGGCTGAAACATATTAGTTATTATGATTTAAATGCTACGCTTCACACATTTAACTGATTCATGTAACAAATTATTTAAGATTTGCTATCTTAACTGCGTGCGGCCTGAAAATTAGGGCTGCGCCCTTGTAAACAATGATAATAATTTACGGCGCAGCCACGATTTCCCTGGTGTTGGCGCAGTATTCGCGCACCCCGGTCAAGCCGGGGTCATTTTTTTTCCACGCTCGCCACCCAGGCTTTTAATACCGCCACGTCGTGCTGCCACTCCTGCTTCATCTCTTCAATCCATTCAGCAACGTTATCTTCCCAGGCGGGAAGGTCCGGCGACTGGATTTGCTGACCTAACTGTTGCAGGTGACGCAGCCCCACTGAACCTGCTGCGCCTTTAATTTTATGACCTTCCTCAACCACGCCTTTTTTATCCCGTGCGGTCAAGTTTGACTCCAGCACGCTCAAATATCCCGGCATCATCTTCTCAAACACCGCCAGCCCGTCGGTAATTAACTTCGGTCCCACCAGCTCGAGGTATTGTTCCAACATAGGAATATCTAACAGCGCTTGCGATTTACTGCTTTCTTCAGATGTCACAGTGCTCTCCTCTTCGTTTCTGGTATCCCAGTATTTTTTGATCATGGCGGTTAGCGCCGGAACCGACAGCGGCTTACTCAGCACGTCATCCATTCCCGCGTCCAAATACTCTTTTTTATCTTTCAGTACGTTGGCGGTGAGTGCAACCAGCGGCGGAAGGTCCTCACGAGCGTATTTTTGCGTGAGCTCCCGCGAGATATCCAGACCGGTCATATCCGGTAGCTGAATATCCAGCAGCACCAGGTCATATTCACCCGGCTTAAACATTTCCAGCGCGGCTTTCCCGGTCATCGCGACATCCACGCTGTTGCCTAATTTTTCCAGCACGGAACGCGCAACAATAACGTTTAGTTCAATGTCTTCCACCAGCAGCACATTCAGGGCTGGCAGCGGCATGTCATCGTCTTCAAAGGCGTCTTCAATCTCTTCCGCTACCGCAGGCGCATGTACGGTCAGCGTAAAGATGGAGCCTTTACCTGCCTGGCTGGAAACCGTAATATCGCCGCCCATATTTTTCGCCAGACGCTTCGACACGGCCAAACCAATCCCGGTTCCTGTGGCCGGTTTACCGCCGTTGCTGTCCTTCACCTGATAATACATGGCGAAGATTTTATCCTGCTCATCCTGCGGAATGCCGATCCCAGAATCTTCAACCTCGAAATGCAGCATATCGCCCTGGTCATAGCGCGCCCGCACGGTCACCTGTCCCTGCTGAGTGAACTTCACGGCGTTGCTGATCAGATTCCACAGAATCTGGCGCAAACGCGTGCCGTCGGTAATGACCTTATGCGGTAGCGGTAACGTTGGCTCAAGTACAAAACGCAGCCCTTTTTGCTGCGCCTGCAGGCCAGAAAGGTTTTCCAGATCCGCCATAAAGCTGGTGAAATCAACAGGCTGGTTATCGAGCTGGACTTTACGTCGCTCCATCTTATCCATATCTATGATATCGTTGAAAATATTCCCCAGCGTCACGGCAGAGACATGGATGGTTTTCAGGTATTTTTCCTGCTCAGCGGTCAGGTCTGTATCCAACAGGATTCGGCTTAAGCCGACAATGCCGTTAAGCGGAGTGCGCAGCTCGTGGCTGATGGTGGAAATGAAGGTGGTCTTATCACGGCTGGCACGTTCAAGCGCGTCCTGATAGCGCTTACGCTCGGTAATATCGCGCCCAAAGCCCATCAGGCCATGTCGCTTACCTACGCGGTCATAGTACGGCACTTTACGAATTTCAAAGCAGGCTTTGCGCCCGTCCGGGTAGTCCAGCCACTGTTCGTAGGTGAGTGAGACGTTATGACGGAATACCTTCTCGTCGGTTTCAATTACCTTTTCAGCCGCTTCAGGAGAGTAAACGTCAGCCGGTTTTAAGTTCACCAGCTGCTTTTCGCTTTTGCCAGTCAGCAGTTCCATGGCACGGTTACAGCCGGAAAATTCTTTATCTTCATTGCGATAAAAAACCAGATCCGGCGAGGCATCAAGGAAAGAGCGTAAAAAGGAAGACTGTTGCTCGAGCTGGATCTGCGCTTCTTCGCGCTCTTTGATTTCAACCTTCAGTTGCTCGAACGTTTCCTGGCGCTCCGCTTCGGCTTTTTCGCGCTCAACAATTTCCTGATTGAGCTGGGCTATATTATCTTTCAATTGCACATTGAGCTTGAGATCGCGCTCGCGCATCTCTTCCAGCTTTTGTACCAGTCGTGACAGGCGTTGCCGGGACTCTTCCAGTTGTTCCACCACCACTGACAGGAAATAGACAGCCCAAGGGGTAATTAACAGACCAAAAAAGATAGAACGGATAACATCAATGCTTTCTACCTGGCCATGCAGAACCATGGTGACAGCCATCTGCACCACAATTGCCAACACGACCAGAGCCAGCGCTAATAGCAGCGAAAAGCGCACCAGACCCAACTTCATCATTAGGTCGACGTAATATTGCGCCAGCATACGGATTTGCTTCATAGAGGGTTCCTTCACGACAACTTGGCACAATAATACTCAATTCTTGGCGTGACGTTTGAGAATGTGCAAGAAATGCGGAGGTTATCAGTGAAATGACCGTAGAGAGGTTAATCGTAGGCCTGATAAGCTAAGCGCCATCAGGCAAGCAGGCGCAGATTGCCGGATGTCGGCTTTGCCTTATCCGGCCTACGGAGGGTTAGATCCCCGGCTGCACCCATGGCGTACCCAGCGCCGAGCCTTGCACGCCGTGCTCGTTAAGGTACTTATCCAGTTCAACCATCCCAGTCCAGCGATTTTCACACCATAGCGGTGCTAACAGCGTTGGGCGACGCGCGCTGGCGGAAATGCGATGATAAATCACCTCTGGCGGCGTATGGCGGATCATCTCCCCGGCGGTAACCGTATAATCGTCCAGTTCAATTCCGTTCAGCCGCCCAGCTTCCCAGGCTTTCGCCATCGTACTGCCTTTCACAATATGCAGCGGATGCAGCTTAATACCGTCGACACCCGTCTCCACCACACGTTCCATGGTTTGCAGGCATTCTGCCTGCCCTTCTCCCGGCAGACCGACAATCAGGTGCGAACATACTTTCAGCCCGCGTTCACGCGCCAGCCGCGTGGTGTTCTGGTAGCAGGCAAAATCATGACCGCGGTTAATACGGTGCAGGGTTTTGTCATGTACGGTTTGCAGACCAAGTTCCAGCCATACCTCATAACCCAGGTCTTTATACTCGCAAAGCAGATCGAGTACCGCATCCGGCACGCAGTCGGGGCGCGTCCCAACGCATAACCCGACGATACTGGCCTGGCTGACCGCCTGCTGATACATCGAACGCAGCACCTGTACTTCAGCAAAGGTGCTGGTATAGGCCTGGAAATAGGCCAGATAGCGTCTGGCGCGATTGACCAACTGCGCCTGATGCTCAAGCTGCTCGGCAATGGAATGATGCTGCTGAGTTTCATCGGCAAACGAGGCGACATTACAGAAAGTACATCCGCCACGTCCGATGGTGCCATCACGATTTGGACAGCTAAAGCCGCCGTGCAGCGTGAGTTTATGAACCTTTTGCCCATAACGGCGAGAAAGATCCCCACCAAACATATTGACTAATTTCTGTAACTGCATAATCTGGTAGACCGCGCCTTGAAAAGAGGCCAAAGCCTGCCATTTTTTGCCCCAGTCGGCGATGACCTGGATCAATCGCCCTGGCGAGCCTTTATTTATTGCATAACAAATCAAAATAATTGAAATTTCATTCACTCAAAATCTAATTACTTTTCCTTATATTCAGCGGTTTTTTTTATCTTCTTATACTCTGAGCGTAAAAACAGTATCTTTAAGACGCCTGAACTCCAAAAACCAGCATAAAATGCCAGTCATCTCGATAAATAAAGGGAGGACGAGGGATATCCAGCCTTTCTTACAGTGAGACAGATCACACTTCCAGGGGGATTCCTCTTAGGTTAAATCAATGTAAAAAATCCTTTTATTTCAATATTTTCATAAAGTTAATCGCCCTATAGCACATTTTTGCATAAATAAGATTGCCATTTGACCTGTGTGTGGATTCCCGATAACTTGGAAATCCGCTGGAAGCTTTCTGGATGAGCAGTCTGCTCATCATATTTATGCAGTAATTGAGATTCCCTCTGAAGCAAGTCCTCAAACTTGTTTGACCTGTGCGAAAAGGATAAAGAGGGCGAATGCGAGGTAAGCGTATGACACGCAAACCCCGTCGCCATGCTCTTGGTGTGCCCGTGCGCAACGGTCCAGATGGGAATCCCTCAGAGCCTGGGGAGGTTCACTGATATGTTGTACGATAAATCCCTTGAGAGGGATAACTGTGGTTTCGGCCTGATCGCCCACATAGAAGGCGAACCTAGCCACAAGGTAGTGCGTACCGCCATACACGCACTGGCCCGTATGCAGCACCGTGGCGCAATTCTTGCCGATGGAAAAACCGGCGATGGTTGCGGCCTGCTGTTACAAAAACCTGACCGCTTTTTCCGCATCGTGGCGCAAGAGCGCGGCTGGCGTTTAGCCAAAAACTACGCCGTCGGCATGATCTTTTTAAATAAAGACCCTGAGCTGGCTGCGGCTTCTCGTCGCATTGTTGAAGAAGAATTACAGCAGGAGACCCTGTCGATTGTCGGCTGGCGCGACGTGCCGACCAACGAAGGTGTTCTCGGTGAAATTGCGCTCTCCTCCCTGCCTCGTATCGAGCAAATTTTTGTTAACGCCCCTGCGGGCTGGCGTCCGCGTGATGTGGAGCGTCGCCTGTTCATCGCGCGTCGTCGTATCGAAAAACGCCTCCTGCAAGACAAAGATTTCTACGTCTGTAGCTTGTCGAACCTGGTCAATATCTATAAAGGTCTGTGTATGCCGGCGGATCTGCCGCGCTTCTACCTGGACCTGGCAGACCTGCGTCTGGAATCGGCCATCTGCCTGTTCCACCAGCGCTTCTCCACCAACACCGTACCGCGCTGGCCGCTGGCGCAGCCGTTCCGCTATCTGGCGCACAACGGTGAAATCAACACCATCACCGGCAACCGCCAATGGGCGCGCGCCCGTACCTATAAGTTCCAGACCCCGTTGATCCCGGATCTGCACGACGCCGCGCCGTTTGTTAACGAAACCGGCTCAGACTCCAGTTCGATGGACAACATGCTGGAACTGCTGCTGGCAGGCGGGATGGACATCATCCGTGCCATGCGCTTACTGGTTCCCCCGGCATGGCAGAACAACCCGGATATGGATCCGGAGCTGCGCGCGTTCTTTGACTTTAACTCCATGCACATGGAACCGTGGGACGGCCCAGCGGGCATCGTCATGTCCGACGGCCGCTTTGCCGCCTGTAACCTTGACCGTAACGGCTTGCGTCCGGCACGCTACGTCATCACCAAAGACAAGCTGATTACCTGCGCCTCTGAAGTCGGGATCTGGGATTATCAGCCGGATGAAGTGGTAGAGAAAGGCCGCGTCGGCCCTGGCGAGCTGATGGTTATCGATACTCGCAGCGGGCGCATTCTCCACTCCGCCGAAACCGATGATGACCTGAAAAGCCGTCACCCATACAAAGAATGGATGGAGAAAAACGTCCGCCGTCTGGTGCCGTTCGAAGACCTGGCTGACGATCAGGTAGGCAGCCGTGAACTCGACGATGACACCCTCGCCAGCTATCAGAAACAGTTTAACTACAGCGCTGAAGAGCTGGATTCCGTGATCCGCGTGCTCGGCGAAAATGGCCAGGAAGCGGTCGGTTCAATGGGTGATGATACCCCGTTTGCCGTACTCTCCAGCCAGCCGCGCATCATTTATGACTACTTCCGCCAGCAGTTCGCGCAGGTCACCAACCCGCCGATCGACCCGCTGCGTGAAGCGCACGTCATGTCGCTGGCCACCAGCATCGGTCGTGAGATGAACGTCTTCTGCGAAGCTGAAGGTCAGGCACACCGCCTGAGCTTTAAATCGCCGATCCTGCTGTACTCCGATTTCACCCAGCTTACCACCATGAAAGAGGAGCATTATCGCGCTGACCGTCTGGATATCACCTTCGACGCGACCGAAACTACGCTCGAAGAGACCGTCAAAGCATTGTGCGATAAGGCGGAACAGATGGTGCGCAACGGCACGGTGCTGCTGGTACTCTCTGACCGCAACATCGCCAAAAATCGTCTGCCGGTTCCGGCGCCGATGGCCGTGGGCGCAGTGCAAACGCGTCTGGTAGAACAAAGCCTGCGCTGCGACGCCAACATCATCGTTGAAACCGCCAGTGCCCGCGATCCGCACCATTTTGCCGTCCTGCTCGGTTTTGGCGCGACGGCAATCTATCCGTATCTCGCGTATGAAACATTGGGACGTCTGATCGACACTCAGGCGATTGCCAAAGATTACCGAACCGTGATGCTGAACTACCGTAACGGCATCAACAAAGGTCTGTACAAAATCATGTCCAAGATGGGCATCTCGACCATTGCCTCCTACCGCTGCTCGAAGCTGTTTGAAGCCGTTGGTCTGCACGATGATGTGGTTGCGTTGTGCTTCCAGGGCGTGGTCAGCCGTATTAGCGGTGCAGGGTTTACCGACTTCCAGCAGGATCTGCTGAACCTCTCCAAACATGCATGGCTGGCGCGTAAACCTATCAGCCAGGGCGGTTTGCTGAAGTACGTCCATGGCGGCGAATACCACGCCTACAACCCGGACGTGGTACGCACTCTGCAGCAGGCGGTACAAAGCGGCGAGTACAGCGACTATCAGGAATACGCCAAGCTGGTTAATGAGCGTCCGGCGGCCACGCTGCGCGATCTGCTGGCGATTACGCCTGGCGATGAAGCCGTAAGCATTAGCGAAGTAGAACCCGCGACCGAACTGTTTAAACGCTTTGATACCGCCGCCATGTCTATCGGCGCATTAAGCCCGGAAGCACACGAAGCGCTGGCCGAAGCCATGAACAGCATCGGCGGCAACTCGAACTCCGGTGAAGGCGGCGAAGACCCGGCGCGCTATGGCACCAATAAAGTGTCACGCATTAAGCAGGTTGCTTCCGGTCGCTTTGGCGTAACCCCGGCATACCTGGTCAATGCCGATGTCATTCAGATTAAAGTCGCTCAGGGCGCGAAACCTGGCGAAGGTGGTCAGTTACCGGGTGATAAAGTCACCCCGTACATCGCCAAACTGCGTTATTCAGTGCCGGGCGTGACGCTGATCTCCCCGCCGCCGCACCACGATATCTACTCTATCGAGGATTTAGCGCAGCTGATTTTCGACCTGAAACAGGTCAACCCGAAGGCGATGATCTCGGTGAAGCTGGTTTCCGAACCAGGCGTTGGTACCATCGCCACTGGCGTAGCGAAAGCCTATGCGGATCTGATCACCATTGCTGGCTACGATGGCGGCACAGGCGCAAGCCCGCTCTCATCAGTGAAATATGCGGGCTGCCCGTGGGAACTAGGCCTGGTGGAAACCCAGCAGGCGCTGGTGGCTAACGGTCTGCGTCACAAGATTCGTCTGCAGGTCGATGGCGGTCTGAAAACCGGCGTCGATATCATTAAAGCGGCAATTCTGGGTGCAGAAAGCTTTGGCTTCGGTACCGGCCCGATGGTGGCGCTGGGCTGTAAATATCTGCGTATTTGCCACCTGAACAACTGCGCAACCGGTGTTGCAACTCAGGATGAGAAACTGCGTAAGAACCACTATCACGGCCTACCGTTCAAAGTGACCAACTACTTTGAGTTTATCGCCCGTGAAGTGCGCGAACTGATGGCCTCGCTGGGCGTTACCCGCCTGGTGGATCTGATTGGTCGCACCGACCTGCTCAAAGAGCTGGAAGGGTTTACCGCCAAGCAGCAAAAGCTGGAGCTGTCTCGTCTGCTGGAAACAGCCGAACCGCATCCTGGTAAAGCGCTGCATTGCACCGAGAACAACCCGCCGTTTGATAATGGCGTGCTGAACGCCCAGTTGTTACAGCAGGCGAAGCCGTTCGTCGACGAGCGCCAGAGCAAAACCTTCTGGTTCGATATCCGCAACACCGACCGTTCCGTCGGCGCATCGCTGTCGGGCTATATCGCTCAGACGCATGGCGATCAGGGGCTGGCGTCTGACCCGATCAAAGCGCACTTCAGCGGTACCGCAGGCCAGAGCTTTGGCGTGTGGAACGCGGGCGGCGTGGAGTTGTATCTGACCGGCGATGCCAACGACTATGTCGGTAAAGGCATGGCGGGCGGCCTGCTGGCGGTACGTCCTCCGGTTGGCTCTGCTTTCCGTAGCCATGAGGCGAGCATCATCGGTAACACCTGCCTGTATGGCGCCACCGGTGGTCGCCTGTTTGCTGCGGGTCGTGCGGGTGAGCGCTTTGCAGTGCGTAACTCTGGCGCAATCACCGTGGTTGAAGGTATTGGCGACAACGGCTGTGAATACATGACCGGCGGCATCGTCTGTATTCTCGGCAAAACCGGCGTTAACTTCGGCGCGGGCATGACCGGCGGATTCGCCTACGTGCTCGACGAAGACGGTGAATTCCGCAAACGCGTAAACCCGGAACTGGTCGAAGTGCTGAGCGTGGACTCGCTGGCGATCCACGAAGAGCACCTGCGTGGCCTGATTACCGAGCACGTACAGCATACCGGCTCTTCTCACGGCGAAGAGATCCTGGCGAACTGGCCAGCATTCTCGGCGAAATTCGCGCTGGTAAAACCAAAATCCAGTGATGTGAAAGCACTGTTGGGTCACCGTAGTCGTAGCGCAGCAGAGCTGCGTGTGCAGGCGCAGTAAGGGGTAGCAGCAATGAGTCAGAACGTATACCAATTTATCGACCTGCAGCGTGTTGATCCGCCGAAGAAGCCGCTGAAGATCCGCAAGATCGAGTTTATCGAGATTTACGAGCCGTTTTCCGAAGGCCAAGCCAAAGCACAGGCAGATCGCTGCCTGTCCTGCGGTAACCCGTACTGCGAGTGGAAGTGCCCGGTGCATAACTACATCCCGAACTGGCTGAAGTTGGCGAATGAGGGACGTATTTTTGAAGCGGCTGAGCTGTCACATCAGACCAACACCCTGCCGGAAGTCTGCGGGCGCGTGTGTCCGCAGGACCGTCTGTGTGAGGGTTCCTGTACGCTGAACGATGAGTTCGGCGCGGTGACCATCGGCAATATTGAACGCTATATCAACGACAAAGCGTTTGAGATGGGCTGGCGTCCGGATATGACCGGTGTTCGCCAGACGGACAAGCGCGTCGCCATTATCGGTGCCGGTCCTGCAGGTCTGGCGTGCGCTGATGTGCTGACCCGCAACGGCGTGAAGGCGGTGGTCTTTGACCGTCACCCGGAAATCGGCGGCTTGCTGACCTTCGGTATCCCAGCCTTCAAGCTGGAAAAAGAGGTCATGACCCGTCGCCGTGAAATCTTCACCGGCATGGGCATTGAGTTCAAACTGAACGTGGAAGTAGGCCGTGACGTACAGCTCAACGATTTGCTGAAGGATTACGACGCCGTGTTCCTTGGCGTAGGAACCTATCAGTCGATGCGCGGCGGGCTGGAAAACGAAGACGCTGATGGCGTGTTTGATGCCCTGCCGTTCCTGATTGCCAATACCAAACAGTTGATGGGCTTTGGCGAAAGCAGCAATGAGCCATACATCAGCATGGAAGGCAAACGTGTCGTCGTGCTCGGCGGTGGCGATACCGCGATGGACTGCGTGCGCACTTCGGTTCGCCAGAATGCTGCACACGTCATTTGCGCCTATCGTCGCGACGAAGAGAACATGCCGGGTTCCAAACGCGAAGTGAAAAATGCGCGTGAAGAAGGCGTCGAGTTCCAGTTCAACGTCCAGCCTTTAGGTGTGGAAGTGAATGCCAACGGGAAAGTGTGCGGCGTGAAAATGGCGCGCACTGAAATGGGCGAACCGGATGCGAAGGGACGTCGCCGTGCGGAGATCGTCGCTGGCTCCGAGCACGTTGTTCCGGCTGATGCCGTGGTCCTGGCGTTTGGTTTCCGCCCACATAGCATGGAATGGTTGAAAGAGCACAGCGTCGAACTGGATTCACAGGGGCGCATTATTGCCCCGGAACGTAGCGACAACGCTTTCCAGACCAGCAACCCGAAAATCTTCGCAGGCGGCGACATCGTACGCGGTTCGGATCTGGTGGTCACCGCGATTGCCGAAGGTCGTAAAGCGGCAGACGGGATTCTGAATTACCTGGAAGTGTAAAAGAGCCTTCTCTGGCCCCTGTTCACGTTTGTCGACAGGGGCTTTTTTTCTCCGTATTTCTCCACCATTCTTTGAAAGCTACTCGCAATTAAGACTGCAAGTCTTTGTAATTAGTAGAACGTGGATTGACCACTTCAGCACCCGGGCGTATTGATCGCGGAATATTTTTACACCGTAACTTTCACAAAAGGGATGAAGTATGACCACGCCGACGTCACTTCAGGATGCAGATGACTATCAGCAAATCCATAACGGAATTGTTCGACTACTGGACACCGCGCGGACAGAAACTGTCCGTAGTATCAATGCACTAATGACGGCGACCTACTGGGAAATTGGTCGACGAATTGTTGAATTTGAGCAAGGTGGTGAATCCCGGGCAGCCTATGGCGCTCAGCTTATTGAACGGCTGTCAGTGGATCTAAACCAACGCTATAAACGGGGGTTTTCCATGGTAAACATACGGCAAATGCGTATGTTTTATCTTTATTTTCAACAAATTGAGATTCAGCAGACACTGTCTGGTGAATCTCAAAATCTCATACAACTCGCCAAAACATTCCCACTACCCTGGTCGGCGTATGTCCGCCTCTTGTCTGTTAAAAATGCCGATGCCCGCACTTTTTATGAGAAAGAGACTCTCCGTAACGGCTGGTCAGTACGGCAGCTCAATCGACAAATTGCCACTCAGTTTTATGAGCGGACGCTGTTGTCCCGCGACAAATCCGCCATGTTGCAGAAGGCAGTCCCGACGGAGCCTGAAGTCTTGCCTGAAAAGGCCATCCGCGATCCGTTCATTCTGGAGTTTCTTGGCCTCAAGGATGAGTATTCAGAATCGGAGCTTGAAGAGGCGCTGATCAATCACCTGATGGACTTTATGCTGGAGCTCGGCGACGATTTTGCTTTTGTTGGCCGTCAGCGTCGATTGCGCATTGACGATAACTGGTTCCGCGTCGATCTGCTGTTCTTTCATCGTCGTTTACGCTGCCTGTTGCTCGTTGATCTAAAAGTAGGCAAATTCAGCTATGCGGATGCCGGGCAGATGAATATGTATCTGAACTATGCCAAAGAACATTGGACGATACCGGGGGAAAATCCGCCAGTCGGGCTGATTCTGTGCGCAGGAAAAGGGGCGGGGGAAGCGCACTACGCGTTGAACGGCCTACCGAATACCATCCAGGCGAGCGAGTACAAAGTACAGCTACCTGATGAAAAATTACTTGCAGACGAGCTCATTCGTTCACAAACCATGCTGGGAACTCAACTCACAGACGCGGGTTAACTGTCGACCAAGGAAAATCAACGCAATCATCAACACCATAAATAATAACCATGTAAAGATTATACGTAATCGTTTGCTTTATTCTGAGAACTGTATATTATGCGGCGGATTTTTTGGGCAAAATTCATGGAGGCGTTGTGTCGCAGGACAACAATTATAGCCAAGGCCCCGTCCCTCTGGCGGCGCGGAAAGGCGTGGTTCCACTAACATTTGTCATGTTGGGGCTTACATTTTTTTCCGCCAGTATGTGGACCGGTGGCACACTCGGTACCGGTCTTTCCTATAATGATTTCTTCCTGGCAGTTCTCTTCGGTAATCTTCTCCTCGGTATTTACACTGCATTTCTCGGTTTTATCGGCGCAAAAACAGGGCTCTCAACCCACCTTCTGGCGCGTTACTCATTTGGTTTGAAAGGTTCATGGCTTCCTTCACTGTTGTTAGGCGGTACGCAGGTAGGCTGGTTTGGCGTGGGTGTGGCTATGTTTGCTATCCCGGTGGGCAAAGCGACGGGAATTGACGTCAATATCCTGATTGCGGTTTCTGGTCTGTTGATGACCCTGACCATCTTTTTTGGCATCTCGGCGCTGACCGTTTTATCTATCATCGCCGTGCCTGCCATCGTCGTTCTTGGCAGCTACTCCGTCTGGCTGGCGGTGAGTGATGTCGGCGGTTTAGACCATTTAAAAGCGATAGTGCCGCAGACGCCGCTGAATTTCTCCACCGCCCTGGCGCTGGTGGTCGGTTCGTTTGTCAGCGCAGGAACATTAACCGCCGACTTCGTTCGCTTTGGTCGCAACGCCAAAGGCGCGGTGCTGATTGCCATGGTGGCGTTTTTCCTTGGCAACTCCTTGATGTTCATCTTCGGCGCTGCGGGCGCGGCTGCCGTTGGACAGGCGGATATCTCTGACGTGATGATTGCCCAGGGACTGCTGCTGCCCGCGATTGTAGTGCTCGGTCTGAACATCTGGACGACTAACGACAATGCGCTGTATGCCTCAGGTCTGGGATTTGCCAATATTACCGGCCTTTCCAGCCGTACGCTGTCGGTGGCTAACGGTATTATCGGCACATTGTGCGCGCTATGGCTTTACAATAACTTTGTCGGTTGGCTGACTTTTCTGTCGGCAGCAATTCCCCCGATTGGCGGGGTGATCATCGCCGACTATCTGCTGAACCATCGTCGCTATGCCGACTTCAGCAAAGCGCAATTTATTTCCGTAAACTGGATAGCGATCCTGTCCGTTGCATTGGGCATTGCCGCAGGTCACTATATTCCCGGTATTGTGCCCGTCAACGCCGTACTTGGCGGCGTATTCAGCTATATCCTGCTGAATCCACTTTTTAATCGCAGCCTTGCTAAATCACCAGAGGTCAGCCATGCAGAATAATAACATCACCCTTCGTCAGGCACGTTTACAGGGACGCGAAGGATTGTGGCAGCTCACGATTGAAAACGGGCGCTTCAGCCGGATTGAGCCACAGGACACCGCCACGTTACCGCAGGGCGAAGTGCTTGATGCCGAAGGCGGCCTGGCCATTCCACCGTTCGTTGAGCCACATATCCATCTGGACACCACGCAAACCGCAGGCGAGCCGAGCTGGAACCAGTCTGGTACGTTATTTGAAGGCATTGAGCGTTGGGCCGAACGTAAGGCAATGCTCACGCACGAAGACGTCAAAGCGCGCGCCATGCAGACGCTGAAGTGGCAGATGGCCAACGGCATCCAGTATGTCCGCACGCACGTTGACGTTTCCGATCCGACGCTGACTGCACTGAAAGCCATGCTGGAGGTGAAGCAAGAAGTCGCGCCGTGGGTAGAGCTGCAAATTGTCGCCTTCCCGCAAGAGGGCATTCTTTCTTACCCCAACGGTGAAGCGCTATTAGAGGAAGCCGTGCGTTTGGGCGCAGACGTCATTGGCGCGATCCCCCACTTTGAATTTACGCGTGAATATGGCGTTGAGTCTCTGCACAAAATTTTCGCTCTGGCGCAGAAATACGATCGGCTTATCGATGTGCACTGCGACGAAATTGACGATGAGCAGTCACGCTTTGTTGAAACCGTCGCGGCGCTGGCGCATCGTGACAATATGGGCGAACGCGTGACCGCCAGCCATACCACGGCAATGCATTCCTATAACGGCGCGTATGCTTCCCGCCTCTTTCGCCTGTTGAAAATGTCCGGCATTAACTTTGTCGCGAACCCACTGGTAAATATTCACCTGCAAGGGCGCTTTGATACGTATCCTAAACGTCGCGGCGTAACGCGCGTCAAAGAGATGCTGGAAGCGGAGATCAACGTCTGCTTCGGCCATGATGACGTCTTCGACCCGTGGTATCCGCTGGGCACCGCCAATATGCTGCAGGTACTGCATATGGGATTACATGTGTGTCAGCTGATGGGATACGGACAAATCAACGATGGGCTGAACCTGGTTACCACCCACAGTGCGAAAACCCTGCACCTGCAGGATTACGGTCTGAACGTGGGAAACTCCGGAAATCTGGTGATTTTAGCGGCAGAAAATGGGTTTGACGCAGTTCGTCGCCAGACGCCTGCACGTTATTCCATTCGTCACGGGCGAGTCATTGCTGAGACAGTGCCAAGCCAGACCACGCTGCATCTGGCGCAGCCGGAAGCGGTGACGTTTAAGCGCTAAGTTGTTCTATCCAGTGTCGGATGGCACAAGCCTTGCCATCCGACACGGTCTCTCATCGTCAGGCTTGTAATAAGCTGGCGCGCACCTTGATCACGACCTTTTTGATTTCCCCCGGCCCCCCCACCATACAGCCCGGTTTATGCGGCTCGCCCGGCATAAAAATCGCAAATCTTCCCGGTTTCAGTACGATCGCCTGCTCATCGGCAATCTCGCTGCACAGCTGATAGTCATCCTCAACATGCATCTCATCGCACTGGCGAGCAGAATCGGTCATCCCGAACAGAATGCGTTCTTCGCCGGACAACAGCACCTGAATATCAATGTACTGCTGATGCAGTTCCGCTTTCTTTTGCTCTGGGCTCTGCGTCGCAAACTGCATGACATTCATAAAAATAGTATCGCCCTGCAACGCGTAGCGCCCTGGCGTTTTCTCCTGCGGATTCGCCGCAATGGCAAGCGTTAATGCCTGCTGTAAGACCGGATGTAATCCGGCAGA
This sequence comes from Citrobacter sp. Cf132, assembly GCF_030333885.1. Classification (NCBI taxonomy): domain Bacteria; kingdom Pseudomonadati; phylum Pseudomonadota; class Gammaproteobacteria; order Enterobacterales; family Enterobacteriaceae; genus Citrobacter; species Citrobacter sp. Cf132. The sequence goes on along the minus strand of NZ_JAOWFA010000061.1, from coordinate 54,381 downwards.
AGGCAGTGAACGCAACTCATCTGATATCATCATCATTCTCCCTGGGCCAACAGCGCGGCCCCCAGTAATCCAGCGTCATGGCGGTAATGCGCCGCCAGTAATTCCACGTGATAGGCCAAGGGCTCTTGTGCCAGATAATGTTCAACCAGCGCCAGATATCCTTCAGCCAGCCCAACGCTGCCGCCAATCACCACAATCTGGCAATCGGTCGTGGCCTTCACATCGCCGATAAGCCTTGCCAAAGTACGCGCCGAGCGATGGATCAACCTGCTTGCCTGCTCATCTCCTTGCCCGGCGCGGCTAAAAATGGTTTTGGCGTCGCATCCAGCAAGCGTACCTTCGGCTGCAGCCGCGATCCCTCGACCGGAAGCAATCGCCTCGACGCAGCCCACACGTCCGCAGCCGCAGGCCGGTCCATTGGGATCCGCCAGCGTATGTCCTAAGTGCCCAGCCAGACCACCAGACCCGGTGAGTAACTTGCCGCTGCTGATCACGCCGCCGCCGACGCCTGTCGACACGGTGATAAACACCATGTCGCTTATCTCATCTGCCATAGCGTGGTATTCCGCCCAGGCCGCCGCCTGTGCGTCATTGACTGCCAGCGTCGGCAGGCCGGTGATTTGTTCCAGCGTTTGTGTTAGCGGAAAATGCATCAACCCGCCAAGGTTATGCGGGTTCAGCGCCAGTAAAGCCCCCTCACGGATAATCCCCGTCGAGGCGATCGCCACCCGATTAGCACGCCCCTGTAGCGGTGCAACCAGTGCTTGTAGCGCAGCGCGCAGCGCCTCCGGCGTTTTGCTGGCGGGCGTCGGCAATTCACGCCGCTCGCGAATTTGCAGATTACTGTCTAACAGCGCGGCAGCCAGTTTGGTACCGCCGATATCCATTGCCAATGTGGTCATGACACCGCCTTCTGCATCGCGGTGATACGCTTTTTATCCCGTTGCTCAAGTAACGACATACTTCTTCCCTTTCGCTAATTGCCCGGTTCAACACCGGGCAATGGGATTAACTTTTGGATTTCACCATGGTGCTTTTGTCACCGCCGAACGGCACAGCCCCGCTGAACGGTCGACCATCAATGGCATCATGCGTACGTAACGCTTCAGGACGCAGCCAGCGCTGTACGCGGGACGGCATATCGAGACCAATCAGCAGGATCACCACAAATGTCAGGCCGAAAGAGAGCGATCCCAGCGCGGTGCCCAGATCCAGACGTTGGGCAATCAGCGCGCCGATGATCGGTGCCAGAGCCCCACCCAGTGCGCCCACGTTATAGGTGAAGCCCAGGCCCGCCGCACGCTGGTCGGTATCGAAATAGCCGCCAATCAATTTTGGTAAGATCCCGGAGATCCCCTGGCCGAGCATTTGCTGGAAAAACAGCAGCAAACCCAGTACCCAGACGTTTGAACCGCCTATCGCAAACACCGGAATAATCAGAAACTGCGAGGCCAGCAAACTGCAGACATAGGCTTTACGCGTACCCAGCCAGTCGCCAAGAAAACCGCCGACGCAACAACCGACCGCCGCGCCAAATCCGCTAAAGAACAGGACATTGGCAACCGTGTGCGGATCATAGGCCAGCTCGGTTTTCAGATAGGTTGGCAGCAGCGCCTGAATGGGCCATGAATAGAGGAAGGCGAATAGTACGACCACCATCAGCATGACGCCCGTCGGCCAGCGCTTCCCGCTGCTTTGCACCATAAAGCTAATGAAAATAAACGCACATATCAGGCCGAGGACCGCCACGATAGCCGCATTTTGCAGGTCGCCAGCAAAGCAGAACCACAGCGCGGTTGCAGCGGCGATCGTCATCAGAATATTAATTACCCGATGCTCGCCCCGGTAGAGAATATCCACCATCGTGCGCACTGGCGCTTTGCCTTCGTGTTTCTCTTTCCAGTCTTCCGCTTCCGGAATATTTTTACGCAGCCAGAGGGCGAAGATAATTGGCAGGATGCCGATGAAGAACAGCGCGCGCCACCCCCAGACCGGAACCACCAGGCTGTAGACCTGCGCGGCGATCACCGCGCCAACAGAGAAACCGGAAATCAGGAAGCCACTGGCTTTATTTCGCAGGTGTTTAGGCCAACTTTCAATAACATAGGTTGCACTGGAGCCGTACTCACCCGCCATTCCCATACCGATAACCAGACGGGCGATAAACATGGTGGTGTAGCCCGGCGCGAAGCCGCAGGCCAGCGTCCCCACGGAGAACAGAATGATGCTGGTGACCATTGCCAGACGGCGTCCGTAACGGTCGCCCATTGCCCCCAGCACTAACCCGCCAAACCAACGGGAGATAAAGGCGGCCGAGATCAGGCTGGCGGCCTGCACCGTCGTCAGTCCGAATTCGCCCTGCACTTCTGTCAGCACCAGGGCGATTAACACAAAATCGAAACCATCAAGCAAATATCCCAGCCAGGCGGCGGAAAATGCCCGCCATTGTGCCCGATTGAGATGGCGATACCACGGGATGCTCTGGGTAGAAGTACTCATTTTACTCTCCCGACGATCTTTGTTGTTGTGCCGGGTGGTGGCTTTGCCTTACCCGGCTTACGGTCGAAAAATCCAGGCCGGGCAAGCGAAGCGCCCCCGGCGACCCACGATTACGCCTTTTCCGCCAGCAGTTGGTTTGCCAGCGCTTTCAGTTCCGGCAGATAGCGTTCATCTACCGGAGCAAAGGGTTTACGGCACAGTGGAATAGAAACCACATCCATATAGTGCAGTACTGTTTTCAGGCCGCGGAACACGCCAACCTTAATAAGCAGATCGATAACCTTATTGCACTCGGTTTGCAGCTTTTGCGCCGTGCGAATGTCACCTTCTTTGAGCGCTTTCACAATTCCCTGATAACGCCATCCCATGATGTTGTAAGTGCTACCGATACCACCATCTGCGCCTGCTAGCAGTCCAGAAGCGAAGATCTCGTCATAACCGTTATAAAGCACCAGATCGGGATGAGCGCGGCGGATCTGTTCCATCTGATAGAGATCGCCAGAAGTTTGCTTCAGTGCGCCAACGCCCGGCAACGTCACCAGCGTGTTGATCTGATCCAGCGTCAGTTTTACGCCGCTCAGTGCCGGGATGTTATAGACCACCATCGGTAAGCCATCGGCGGAATCGATAATTGCGCGGTAGTGATCGCAGTGCTCTTCAAAGCTGAACGGATAGTAAAACGGCGTGACGGCCGAAACCGCATCAAATCCGTATCGATGCGCAGCGCTCGCCAGCTGTTGACTCTCTTCGGTGCTCACCGTGCCAACATGGGCGATCAGCGTCACCTTGCCTTTTGCTTCTTCAGCAACAATTTCCAGAACCTGCTCTCTTTCAGCGCGGTTCTGGACAAAAGCCTCACCCGTTGAGCCACCGACATACAGCCCATCGATCCCCTGACCAATGTTGAAACGCACCAGACGGCGCAGGCTCTCGATGTCCAGTTTCTGTTGGTTATCGAATGGAGTTAACAACGCTGGCATTACGCCTTTTAAATTTCTTGCCATAACGACCTCTGACGATGATTAGTGTTATCTGACTGCATACCTTTATACCTGTTATACCAGATCAAATAAGCAGCAATACAATAGAGAACGCTTATAGTGCGATCTACCTCACTAAACACTTCATCCTTCGAGCCGCCTCTGCGTTGGCTGCGTTCGCTCACCCCTGTCACATAGTTATCTATGCTCCAGGGGACTCGCTCTCTTGCCGCCTTGATGCAACTTGAATGATTTTGGGTTTAAAAGATCGTCAGGATCGCGATTACTTACGCAATTTTTTACTTTTGCTGAAGGCGTGCCAGGTTGCGGAAACGCTATTGAGATGTTCTTGCAGTGCACGGTCTGCTTCTTCAGGATCGCGCTGACGAATCGCATCGACAATAGCGATATGCTGCTGATAACTCACGTTATTGTGTTCATACAATTCTTGATCGGCAACGGCCGGACGGGCAGCAATTAACCAGTCTAACAGCGCAACATGGATCGCCATAAAGATGGGATTGCCCGGGATCTCCGCCAGTACGCGGTGAAAATCAACGTCCGAACGGATGAACAACGTATTGTCATCGAGCGACTGGCTGTTGATCTCCAACGCTTTCGCCAGCCTGTCGATTTGCTCATCTGTCGCATGTTCGGCGGCGTATCGAACCAGGCTTGATTCAAAGAACAGTCGCAACTGCTCGAAGTGGGCAATGCCGCCGGGATGTGCGAGGAAATCTTTCGCCATACCAGACAGCTCGCTGATGATGGTATCAGCTGAAGGACGCGAAACGCGGGCGCGCTCGCCGTTGTTGATTTGTACCAGACCTTTGCGTTTTAACGCGGCCAGCGCTTCTCGTACAGAAGGACGGCCCACGTTAAAGAAGGCCATCAGCTCCCGTTCAGACGGCAACTGTTCGCCCTCGCCAAATTCCCGACGACGAATCATCTGCTCCAGTTCTTCCTCAACCATTTCAGACAGTTTTTTACGCGCCAGCGGGCGATTGCGTAAGCTACGGCCAATGGTGGATGGAGAGTCTTCAGCTTGCGAATCAAATGCGTTCATAGGGTCCATTCAGCTAAGTCGTGGTGACAAACAACAGCGGGTTTATCCTAACACAGGATCGAAAGCAGGGTGAAATGATGGTCGATCCGCCCCCGCTGGCTTATTGATAATATACGTAACAGCAATATTATTTTAAGCGAGTATCTTCCGCCTATTTTTAATTTAATAGAGTTATATCATCTTCATGAAATTTATGAACATTAACGTGATAATTTATCATAACCATCTATTTTATAACGATAAATAATTAAACCCTTGAATTAAAAATAAGATATTCACTCCATAAAAAATGCCCAGAAAAATATAACATCCGTTGGGATAACAGCGTTATTACCGGATTTATCTTCTTCTCTGGCATGGAGTGAAACAATGTTCGGCATCATTATCTCTGTCATCGTTTTATTAACGATGGGTTACTTGATCCTCAAAAACTACAAACCGCAGGTCGTGCTGGCCGCCGCCGGGATCTTCCTGATGATCTGCGGCGTCTGGCTGGGCTACGGCGTGTTGGTCGCTGACGATAAGAGCAGTGGCTATCTACTGGTCGATATTTACAACGAAATTTTGCGTATGCTCTCCAACCGCGCGGCCGGACTGGGTTTATCAATCATGGCGGTGGGTGGTTATGCCCGTTATATGGACAGAATGGGAGCCAGCAGAGCGATGGTTAGCCTGTTAAGCCGCCCGCTCAAGCTAATCCGCTCACCCTATGTTGTGCTTGCCGCCACCTATGTGATTGGTCAGATCATGGCGCAATTTATTACCAGCGCATCCGGGTTAGGTATGTTGCTGATGGTGACGCTATTCCCAACGCTGGTCAGTCTTGGCGTGAGCCGTTTATCCGCTGTTGCGGTCATTGCCACTTCGATGTCGATTGAATGGGGCATTCTGGAAACCAACTCTATTTTTGCCGCGCAGGTCGCGGGTATGAAAATCGCCACTTATTTCTTTCAATACCAGTTGCCCGTCGCGTCGTGTGTCATTGTCGCCGTCGCCATTGCGCATTTTTTCGTTCAGCGTCAGTTTGATAAAAAAGCCGCACAGGAAAGCAACGGATTTGCTGAACAAAAGACGCTGGAAAACGTACCTCCGCTCTATTACGCCATTCTACCCGTCATGCCGCTGATCCTGATGCTGGGCTCGCTTGCCCTTGCGCAAATGGGGCTAATGAAAGCAGAGTTGAATCTGGTGGTGGTGATGTTGATGAGCATGACGCTGACTATGTTTGTTGAATTCCTGCATAAACATAATCTGCGCGAAACGATGGATGATGTGCAGGCTTTTTTTGACGGCATGGGGACGCAGTTTGCCAACGTTGTCACGCTGGTGGTCGCCGGTGAAATCTTTGCGAAAGGGTTGACGACTATCGGGACTGTCGACGCCGTAATAAAAGGCGCAGAGCATTCCGGTCTTGGCGGCATTGGCGTGATGATCATCATGGCGATGGTCATCGCCGCCTGTGCGATTGTCATGGGGTCAGGCAACGCACCGTTTATGTCTTTTGCCAGCCTCATTCCGGATATTGCCGCCGGGCTGCATATTCCTGCAGTAGTGATGATTATGCCGATGCATTTTGCCACTACGCTTGCCCGCGCGGTGTCACCCATAACCGCTGTAATTGTCGTGACATCAGGTATTGCCGGCGTGTCGCCCTTTGAAGTAGTAAAACGTACAGCAATCCCGATGGCAGTAGGATTTGTGGTGAATATGGTAGCCACCATCGCGCTGTTTTACTGATCCCGAAGCCAGAAAACAGAACAGGCCCGAAAGGGCCTGTTTTTTTATTTCACTATTTATTTCACTACGCGCAGCGCTGGACGCCCACCGCGAGGTGGCGGCGGAGTGTCATCAGGATCGTTGTCGTCGCCATTGTCAGGCTTATCGCCATCAATGACCGACATGACTGTTTCACTCTCAAAACCAGACGCGTCGTTGTCGTCATCATTTAAGCTGGCGACATCTTCATCGTAGGCGGCTTCCGGTTCGAACATCGTACCAGCGCCATTTTCACGTGCATAAATTGCCAGAACAGCAGCCAACGGCACAGACACCTGACGCGGCACACCACCGAAGCGCGCGTTAAAGCGCACTTCATCGTTAGCCAGTTCCAGGTTGCCCACCGCACGCGGTGCAATATTCAGAACAATTTGCCCGTCACGCGCATATTCCATTGGAACCTGCACGTCCTGGAGCGTCACATCCACCACCAGATGCGGCGTGAGCTGGTTGTCTAGCAACCACTCATAGAATGCGCGCAGCAGATACGGACGGCGTGGTGTTAGCTGTGGCAAATCCATACAGGTTAACCCCGGCCCAGACGCATTTCACGTTCAGGCTCAGTCAGAGAAGCCAGGAAAGAGTCACGTTCGAAGACGCGAGTCATGTACCCTTTCAGTTCTTTCGAACCTGCACCGTTGAATTCAATACCCAGCTGCGGTAAACGCCACAGCAGCGGCGCCAGGTAACAGTCTACCAGGCTGAACTCATCGCTCAGGAAGTAAGGTTTCTGGCCAAATACTGGCGCAATTGCCAGCAGTTCTTCGCGCAGACGCTTACGCGCGACTTCGGCTTCAGATGCAGAACCGTTCACGATGACATTCATCAGCGTGTACCAGTCTTTTTCAATACGCTGCATGTACAGGCGGCTTTCACCACGCGCAACCGGGTAAACCGGCATCAGCGGCGGATGCGGGAAGCGCTCATCCAGGTATTCCATAATGATGCGAGATTCCCACAGGGTCAGCTCACGATCCACCAGTGTCGGTACGCTCTGATTCGGGTTGAGGTCGATCAGATCCTGAGGTGGATTGTCCTTTTCCACGTGCTCAATCTCGAAACTAACACCTTTCTCAGCCAGCACAATGCGGACCTGATGGCTATAGATGTCAGTAGGACCAGAAAACAGCGTCATTACCGAACGTTTGTTGGCAGCGACAGCCATGAAAACCTCCAGGTATATTCAGAATTTTTACTGCTACCAGCCACTCAGTGGCCAGCCAGAAGTGATGTCACCCAGACTCGGGAAAGTCATTGCTGTTCAAAATACAAACAAAAAATGAACGATACCGGACATTTGGGCAGAAAATTGGATGATAGTTTACCAGATTTTGTGACCTTTGTGGTGAGTCGATTCTTGAAATGGGGGAAAAAGAGGTGGCAATCAGCGGATTACCGTGGATCTGAGGCGAAAAATAACGATAAAAAAACCCGCCAAAGCGGGTTTTTTCGCAAATTGTCGTCTGCCGAAGCAGAGTACAATTAACGTTTGGAGAACTGAGGACGACGACGTGCTTTACGCAGACCGACTTTCTTACGTTCAACCTGACGAGCATCACGGGTAACGAAGCCAGCTTTACGCAGTTCGCCACGCAGGGACTCGTCGTACTCCATCAGAGCGCGGGTGATACCGTGACGGATCGCACCAGCCTGACCAGAGATACCACCACCTTTAACAGTGATGTACAGATCCAGTTTCTCAACCATGTCGACCAGTTCCAGCGGCTGACGAACTACCATGCGGGCAGTTTCACGACCGAAGTACTGTTCCAGAGAACGTTGGTTGATTACGATTTTACCACTGCCCGGTTTGATGAAAACGCGAGCTGCGGAACTTTTGCGGCGACCAGTGCCGTAGTATTGATTTTCAGCCATTGCCTATAATCCCGATTAGATGTCAAGAACTTGCGGTTGCTGTGCCGCGTGGTTGTGCTCGTTGCCAGCGTAAACTTTCAGTTTACGGAACATAGCACGACCCAGCGGGCCTTTTGGCAGCATGCCTTTAACCGCGATTTCAAGCACACGCTCAGGACGGCGAGCAATCATCTCTTCAAAGGTCGCTTGTTTGATACCACCGATGTGGCCGGTGTGGTGATAGTACACTTTGTCAGTACGCTTGTTGCCGGTTACAGCAACTTTGTCAGCGTTCAGAACGATGATGTAATCACCGGTATCTACGTGCGGAGTGTATTCCGCTTTGTGCTTACCGCGCAGGCGCAGAGCCAGTTCGGAAGCCAGACGGCCCAGAGTTTTACCGGTCGCGTCAACAACATACCAGTCGCGTTTTACGGTTTCTGGTTTAGCTGTAAAAGTTTTCATTAAAAGCTTACCCAAATAAATAAGTTACACGTTGGTGAACACCCAAACGTTTTGTCAGTTGAGGTTCACACGACATTGTCCAGCAAACCTACCCCTTCGAATAGCCTATGCCGGCGCATAGAAAGTTTTGGGAAAAAAACTCTCTCGTAACGTGGGGTCGCAAGATTATAGAGAAGTCAGGGTCAAAGATCGACCCCTTTATGTGATTTGCGGCAGGTTTAACCGGCTAAATGTTCCCGCTTCAGATACTCTTCGCTTTGCATCTCCTGCAAACGCGACAAACAGCGCTGAAATTCAAACTTCAGACGCTCGCCCTGATAAATTTCATAGAGTGGCGATGCCGCGCTGACCACCAGCTTGACGTGGCGTTCGTAGAACTCATCCACCAATGCGATAAAGCGCCGCGCTTCACTCTCCATCAGCGGAGTCATGACCGGCACATCAGACAACAGTACCGTGTGAAACAAACGCGACAGCGCAATGTAGTCATGCTGGCTACGCGCATCGACACAGAGCGTGGTAAATGACACCGCCAGCGTTTGGTTTTCGACGGCCAGCGTCTGCATCGGACGATGATTGATCACCAGCGTCGGCGCATGTTCACCTTTGGTTCCCGCTAATGCCAGCCAGAGTTTATCCATCTGTTGGCGGGTTTCCTCATTCAGTGGCGACAGCCACAAATGCGCCTGCGTTAAGGTGCGCAGACGATAATCGACGCCAGCATCAACATTCATGATGTCGCAATGCTGTTTGATAGCATCAATGGCAGGAAGAAAACGCGCGCGTTGTAAACCGTTGCGATACAGCTCGTCTGGCGGAATATTGGAGGTCGCCACCAGCGTAATGCCACGGGCAAACAGTGCCTTCATCAGGCCGCCGAGTAGCATGGCGTCGGTAATATCAGAAACAAAAAATTCGTCAAAGCACAGCACGTCCGTTTCGGCCTTAAAGCGATCGGCGATGATTTCCAGCGGATCGCTCTGCCCCTGTAAGGCAGTAAGCTCTTCATGCACACGCAGCATAAAACGATGAAAGTGCAAACGTTGTTTACGTTCGCCCGGCAGACTATGGTAGAACAGATCCATCAGCCAGGTTTTTCCGCGCCCAACTCCGCCCCACATATATAAACCACGCACCGGTGTGTTGATCGGCGACTCACGCTTGCCCAGCAATTTGCCAAAACGCGCCATCAGTCCGCTCTCCTGCGGCGCAGGTCGCGCTGGCGTCGTAAGTGCCTGGAAAATTGTTTCCAGTCGATTCACGGCTTCTTGTTGTACATTGTCGGGCTGATGACTGCCGTCGTTGAGGGCTTGCAGGTAACGCGATGTCGGGGAAAGGCTTTGCATGATGTTATTGTTATTCCTTGAGAATCGATGTGCCGTCGCTCACGGTTGACGAAAAAAAGGCCGTTCTACATTACGTGATATAAACACGGGATTCCACTTCTACGGGATTAGCGGTTATAGTGGCATAATCAGGCGCAGGCATGGAGCCTAAAGCCAACACCCTACGGAAACACAAGACAACGGGAGATGTTCATGACCTGGGAATATGCGCTAATTGGGTTAGTCGTCGGTATCATTATTGGTGCTGTAGCCATGCGTTTTGGTAATCGGAAATTACGCCAACAGCAGGCATTGCAGTACGAACTGGAAAAAAATAAAGCTGAGCTGGAAGAGTACCGTGAAGAACTGGTGAGCCACTTTGCCCGCAGCGCTGAATTGCTGGATAACATGGCGGACGATTATCGTCAGATTTACCAGCACATGGCGAAAAGCTCCAGCAACCTGCTGCCGGGTATGTCGCCAGAAAACAACCCGTTCCGTAATCGTCTGGCAGAGTCTGAAGCAGGCAACGATCAGGCGCCGGTTCAGATGCCACGTGACTATTCTGAAGGGGCATCTGGCCTGCTGCGTAGTGGCGCAAAGCGCGACTAACCGCACATCGTTAAGAAATTTATTGGGCGCAGCAATTGCGCCCTCCGCTTCTCTTCCCGTCCCAGCTATTATTTAGTCGTTAGCCTCATTGTGACCAAACCGAAAATTCAATAACATCAAACTGTTTTGAATCATCTTCCGTTTACTCAAGGTACGAGAGCAGGATCCATGAAAAAACAAACCCAGCTGTTGAGTGCATTAGCGTTAAGTGTCGGGTTAACTCTCTCGGCGCCATTCCCGGCCGTTGCGTCGATTCCCGGCCAGGTTCCCGGTCAGGCTGCGCTCCCCAGCCTCGCCCCGATGCTGGAGAAAGTGTTGCCAGCCGTGGTGAGTGTAAGGGTCGAAGGCACCGCCACTCAGGGGCAGAAAGTCCCGGAAGAGTTCAAAAAGTTTTTTGGTGATGAACTTCCCGATCAACCTTCCCAACCTTTTGAAGGACTGGGTTCAGGTGTCATTATTGATGCCGCCAAAGGCTACGTCCTGACCAATAACCACGTTATTAATCAGGCGCAAAAAATCAGCGTTCAGCTTAATGATGGTCGTGAGTTCGACGCAAAGCTTATTGGCAGCGACGATCAGAGCGATATCGCACTGCTACAAATTCAACACCCCAGCAACCTGACGCAAATTGCCATTGCTGACTCTGATAAACTCCGCGTGGGTGATTTCGCGGTGGCTGTGGGTAACCCGTTCGGTTTGGGTCAAACAGCCACCTCCGGGATTGTATCGGCTTTGGGTCGCAGTGGGTTGAACCTGGAAGGTCTGGAAAACTTTATTCAGACTGACGCCTCTATCAACCGCGGTAACTCCGGCGGCGCATTGCTTAACCTCAACGGTGAGCTGATCGGTATTAACACCGCGATTCTGGCCCCCGGTGGCGGCAGCATCGGTATTGGTTTTGCAATCCCGAGCAACATGGCGCGCACGCTGGCACAGCAGCTGATGCAGTTTGGTGAAATCAAACGCGGTCTGTTGGGCATCAAAGGCACCGAGATGACTTCCGATATCGCCAAAGCGTTCAAACTGGACGTACAGCGTGGCGCGTTTGTCAGTGAGGTTCTGCCTAACTCCGGCTCCGCAAAAGCGGGGGTGAAATCAGGTGACGTCATTACCAGTCTCAACGGTAAACCGCTTAACAGCTTCGCCGAACTTCGTTCACGTATTGCGACAACCGAACCAGGGACCAAAGTCAAACTGGGCCTGCTACGTAACGGTAAACCGCTGGAGGTTGAAGTCACCCTCGATACCAGCACATCATCGTCCGCCAGCGCAGAGATGATTGCGCCTGCGTTGCAAGGGGCCACGCTCAGCGACGGTCAGTTAAAAGACGGTACCAAAGGCATCAGAATTGATAACGTTGAAAAAAGCAGCCCTGCCGCACAGGCCGGACTGCATAAAGATGACGTTATTATTGGCGTTAACCGCGATCGCGTAAACTCGATCGCTGAAATGCGTAAAGTGCTGGAAGCGAAACCGTCGATCATTGCCCTGCAGGTGGTGCGCGGTAACGAGAGTATTTACCTGCTCCTGCGTTAACGCATGCAACCGGACATCAGCCCCTCGTGTGATGTCCGGTAAACTCGTGATATGCTGCAGCCGTTCCCTTTATTAATGACGCCGCCATCATGTTTGTGAAGCTTTTACGTTCGGTCGCGATTGGTTTAATCGTCGGCGCTATTCTGCTGGCCGCGATGCCCTCGCTGCGCAAAATTAATACGCTTACCGCACCGCAGTTCGACAGTGCAGATGAAACGCCCGCCAGCTATAACCCGGCGGTTCGCCGTGCAGCACCTGCCGTCGTTAACGTTTATAACCGCAGTATGAACAGCACAGCACATAACCAGCTTGAGATCCGCACGCTCGGCTCAGGCGTTATCATGGATCAGCGCGGCTATATCATTACCAATAAGCACGTCATTAACGATGCAGACCAAATCATCGTCGCATTGCAGGACGGTCGCGTATTTGAAGCGCTGCTTGTGGGGTCTGATACGTTAACCGACCTTGCGGTGCTGAAAATCAACGCCACTGGTGGACTGCCGACAATTCCAATTAATAACAAACGCGTACCGCACATCGGCGATGTGGTTCTCGCAATCGGGAACCCGTACAACCTCGGGCAAACCATCACTCAGGGGATTATCAGTGCCACCGGTCGTATTGGCCTGAACCCGACGGGACGGCAAAACTTCCTGCAAACCGATGCCTCCATCAACCACGGTAACTCCGGCGGCGCGCTGGTCAACTCGCTGGGCGAGTTGATGGGTATTAACACCCTGTCATTTGATAAGAGCAACGATGGCGAAACCCCGGAAGGGATCGGCTTTGCTATTCCTTTTCAACTGGCAACCAAAATCATGGATAAGCTGATTCGTGACGGGCGCGTGATTCGCGGCTATATCGGCATCAGCGGCCGAGAAATTGCGCCACTGCACGCCCAGGGCGGCGGGATGGATCAAATTCAGGGGATTGTGGTTAACGAAGTAGCCCCGGACGGTCCGGCAGCACAGGCAGGTATTCAGGTTAACGATCTGATTATCTCGGTCAATAACAAACCGGCGGTATCTGCACTGGAAACGATGGACCAGGTGGCAGAGATTCGACCAGGTTCAGTTATCTCCGTGGTCGTGATGCGCGATGACAAGCAGTTGACGCTGCAGGTCACGATTCAGGAATATCCGGCGACCAACTAATACGGATATAAAAAAACCGGAGCAAGTGCTCCGGTTTTTTACTTTTGGGCAGTTCGTTACTTAACGAACTCTTCGCCCAGAGTGATATCTTTCTTCAGCGTATCCAGCATACCTTCCAGCGCAGCTTGTTCAAACGCGCTCAGCTTGCCGATAGACTGACGCTCTTCTACGCCGTTTTTGCCCAGCAGCAGCGGCTGAGAGAAGAAGCGAGCATACTGGCCATCGCCTTCAACGTAAGCACATTCAACCACACCTTTTTCGCCGCTCAGTGCGCGAACCAGTGACAGTCCGAAACGTGCTGCGGCCTGACCCATAGACAGGGTTGCAGATCCGCCACCGGCTTTAGCTTCCACAACTTCAGTACCCGCATTCTGGATACGTTTGGTCAGGTCAGCTGCTTCTTGCTCGGTGAAGCTTACGCCAGGAATTTGTGACAGCAGCGGCAGAATGGTCACGCCAGAGTGGCCGCCAATAACCGGGACTTCAACGTCGCCAGGCTGCTTGCCTTTCAGTTCCGCAACAAAGGTGTTGGAGCGGATGATGTCCAGCGTGGTCACGCCAAACAGTTTGTTCTTATCGTATACGCCTGCTTTTTTCAGGACTTCTGCAGCGATAGCAACGGTCGTGTTCACCGGGTTGGTGATGATACCGATACATGCTTTCGGACAGGTTTTAGCAACCTGCTGCACCAGATTCTTCACGATACCGGCGTTGACGTTGAACAGGTCGGAACGATCCATACCCGGTTTACGTGCGACGCCCGCAGAGATCAGTACCACATCAGCACCTTCCAGTGCAGGGGTAGCGTCTTCGCCGCTGAAGCCTTTGATTTTCACAGCAGTAGGGATATGGCTCAAATCAACGGCCACACCAGGTGTTACTGGAGCGATGTCGTACAGGGAGAGTTCTGAACCTGAAGGCAGTTGGGTTTTTAACAGTAATGCTAGCGCCTGACCGATACCACCAGCAGCGCCGAGGACTGCAACTTTCATCCTAAACTCCTTATTATATTGATAAGCAAAATGTCTATTGCTCCGCGGCGGCGACCTTAATTCACAAATCCAACGAATACAACAACCACGCGTCAAGAATGCGTAGTCACGCAAATTTGGCTTTTATGCATTTAACTTACGTAAAATAAAACCTAAGTTACGTAATTCAAAACCACCCGCACAGTAGAGCAACTTTCCAACAGGTGCTGACAATATACCCTACCCACCTCTCAAAACAACATCAATTTGATAACATTTAATTTACTTTTAACCTTATTTGCGAGCCGTGACACAGGCATGTTTCTTGATAACGAAATTTGATAAAATTCCGCTCTTTCATAACATTATTTCAGCCTTGAACAAGGCAGATTGTTTGCATAAAAATTCATCTGTATGCACAATAATGTTGTTTCTACCGCCATATTACGGGTGACTTATGCGAAGCTCGGCAAAACAAGAAGAATTAGTAAAGGCGTTTAAAGCGCTGCTTAAAGAAGAAAAGTTCAGCTCTCAAGGCGAAATCGTCCTCGCATTGCAGGATCAGGGCTTTGATAATATCAATCAGTCCAAGGTTTCACGCATGCTGACCAAATTTGGCGCCGTGCGTACCCGCAATGCGAAAATGGAAATGGTGTACTGTCTTCCGGCGGAGCTGGGCGTGCCTACGACCTCCAGTCCGCTGAAAAATCTGGTGCTGGATATCGACTATAACGATGCGGTCGTGGTTATTCATACCAGTCCTGGCGCTGCTCAGTTGATTGCACGTCTGCTGGACTCATTGGGGAAAGCGGAAGGTATCCTGGGTACGATTGCCGGTGACGATACCATCTTCACCACCCCAGCTAAGGGTTTTACGGTAAAAGATCTGTACGAAGCCATTCTGGAACTGTTCGAACAAGAACTGTAATACCGCCTCCCCGTCGCCTCGCGGCGGGGGAAAACACTCTCTTTCTACCCCCTTCCGTCTATTTTTAACTGCTATGCATTTAACAAATGGTGCGTTTAACCGTCAAAAACCATTCACACAGTGAATATGAAGGCTTAAAAACGCACATTTTGCAAAAAACTATATCCAATTGATTTTATTTAATTTATTTATTTTAAAATGTTCGAAACGCTCTTTTTAATTCCATTTGGTTATAAAAAATATATTTCTTAACACTTACTACCCATAGAAACAATTAGCGTGGTATTAATTTATTAGGTTATTAGTGTATACTTGATTTTGTGATGAGGGTCACGAAACGTAGACCCCTATAAAAGAATTCGACGAGGTAAATATCA
The DNA here is from genome assembly GCF_030333885.1 of Citrobacter sp. Cf132. Taxonomy (NCBI): domain Bacteria; kingdom Pseudomonadati; phylum Pseudomonadota; class Gammaproteobacteria; order Enterobacterales; family Enterobacteriaceae; genus Citrobacter; species Citrobacter sp. Cf132. Next base: position 38,835 of record NZ_JAOWFA010000061.1, on the reverse strand, counting down.
TGAAAATCAAAACTACTATTGCAACCTTAAGCCTTCTTTCTGTTCTCTCCTTCGGTGCAAGCGCCGCAGTTACTCAGGTGAACTCACAAGAAGCACAGAATCTGCAATCTATGGGTAGCATCTCCGTATCTCAAATCGGTAGTTCACCAATGGACATGCGTCAGGCCATCGCCGCTAAGGCTGAAAAAGCAGGCGCCAGCAGCTATCGCGTCACCGAACTCCGTGAAGGTGCTCACTGGCACGCTACTGCAGAACTCTACAAATAAACCCTCGTCGTCTAAGTCCGACGACTTGCCCCCGCCTGCCGGGGGCTTTTTTATGTCTTACATTGAGTGACGAACGTTAAAACGCAACTGCCCTTCCAGCTCTTCTTCCGCTTCATCGAACAGTAAAATCAGCGCGCCGTATCGCCTGCGCAGCTTGTCCGGTAAATGGACAAATTCAATCTCCAGCGGCAACGGTAAAACTTCCCCGATAACCACCTCCCACAGAGAATCTAAATCAACCACCTTCTCCCTGGCGAGACCGAACGTGCGCGTAAACTCGCGATAGAAATCACCCTGGTCTTCTATCTCGTCAAAATCAAATGTATAGATATTCATCTATAGCCACCATCCCGACGCCAGCCACTCTACAGACCGCCAATATGTAGGGGTCTCTCGCATTTTCAGGTAAGTATAGCCATAAAAAAACCGACGCTTTTAGCGTCGGTTTTCAACTCTTAATTACTGACCAGCGCATGCTGGTATTTGTGCAACATCCCACTGAGTCGTTTTACCGGCTCGGTCACCTGTGGTGGTGCTTGCCAGATGATTAATTTCTCCTGATAGATCTCAAGCTCTTCCAGCAACTGGCTAAAGTAGCGTCGGCGCTTGTCGTCATTTCCTGCAGAAATCACGCGATCGGCAGTGCGTCGAAGCTGGCGATGGAATGCGGAGAGATCTTCGTTTACCGGCACCGGCGCATCGCGCAGGCGCTGATGCGCGATGATCATGGTCAGCGCCAGGCGAAACTTCGCCAGGTCGCCCGGAAATTTGTTCATCAGCAAAAACAGCTGCTGATAAAGCGCCGGGAGGTGGTTTTCTTTACGACGTACCACGTTGGTGGTCATCGCTGAAACCGCCGCCGAGACAAACTGGTTGAGCAACACACGACCCGTTCTGTCACGAGAGTTATCACGCACCAGCAGAATAACGATAAACGCCAACATGCAGCCAACAATCTGCCCCAGCGCACTGTCCAGGAACTGGCTAAAGTGGAAGGTCATCGGGTTATCCAGCACGATGATATTAATGGTGCTGGCCAGCGCCCCCATCGAACCCAGCCGTCGTTTCTGTACTTCAATCCCCAGAAAGAATCCCAGCACTGCCAGGCTCAGGCACAGCAACAACATGCTTTGCTGCGTATTAGGGATAATCACCAGGAAATAGAGTGCCCCGAGCGGTAACGCCGCCAACGTACCGTAGATAAAGTCTATCGCCACCATGCGCGGGTTGGGCAAACGCATTGCCAGCGAGGTGACGACCGCAATCATCACCATTGCGCCGCTGCCGGATGTCCAGCCGGTCCACAGCCAGAATAAGGTTCCCAGCACACAAGAAAGCGTGGTGCGCCAAAAGTTAACCATCGCATGGTGACGCTCGGCAGATTCCACTTTCACCACCGGTTCACCTTGCAGGATCTCTTCTTCGATAGCGCTAATTTTGGTGTTGCTGACAACTCCACGTTTAAGTAACAGATAGCGCGTTGCCGCCCCGGCCCAGGTGTAAATTGTGACAGGTGTGTCACGTTCACCGGTCCATGCAATCACCCGACGCATCCGCTTCAGCTGTTTATGGACATCCTGTACCGTTTCAACCGGCGTATCGAATAACTCGCGGAAGGTATCGGTGATCAGTTCTGGTCGGGTATTCTGAATAAGATAGGTTTCGCAGGATTGTGTGATAAGCGTAAGCGACAGCGTATTCAATGCCTTGAGTCTGCGGTTAGCCCGCACCCAGCGCGAGGACTCCATATTCAGGTTACTACGCATGCCTTCCAGCGCCGCCGTACGCCGGACTAAATCTCCCCAGGCTTTGTCCACTTCCTCACTGTCGCCATGCTTAATGCACAGCTGCATAAGCTGATATTGCGCCACCAGCAGGCTATCCAGTTCGACATCAATCTCCTGTTTCACCGAACGGGGCGAAAAGAGCAGGTCGGCAACAATGGCACAGACAATACCCATCACAATTTCACTACAGCGTTCGAGCGCAAATTGCGGCGTCAGCAGCGGTTCAGCCTGGATAGTAATGACGATGATCAGCGCCGTATAGCCTGAAAGCCCCCAGGCATAAGAGTTTTCGATCTTCACTAACGACGAGATCCAGGTACAAAAACCGGCCCAGATACAACACACCAGGATCATCAATAGCGGGGCGCGGATCATGCTGATGATAATGATCAGGGCGGCAATACAGCCGATAAATGTCCCGACAATACGCAACATGCCTCGATAGCGGATAGCACCTGAATAAGGTTCTCCGCCAGCGGCAAAGGCCGGACCTGCAGCCACAATGGCCGCGGTCAGCACCGCCCAGCGCGGGGTCTCAAGCTGGAAGTGAAAGCCAACGAACAGCGCCAGTACAATCGCGCAGGCCAGTTTTACCGCAAAGCGGATATGCTGGTTGGCAATGGAGAAAATACCCATCGCGATTAACCAAACTCGCGCAGGCGGTGCGCCATTTTACGGAAGAAAGATTCCTGGCTGGCATCGCGATCCTGCTTGCCGGTAATGACGACGGTCGCAGTCGTCCCGGCAGGCCACAAGGTTCCCTGCTGCTCATCAAGACGAATTCGCACCGGCACACGCTGCGCCAGGCGCACCCATTCAAGATTGGAATCAATGGTCGCCATACCCTTGGCGTCCCGCGTGCTGCTGGCATTCGTTACGCCAGCCGCCACACTATCAACCGTGCCCTTCAGCACATTATTACTGCCAAGCGGGGTGATTTCAGCGCGATACCCAGGGCGGACGCCTTCCAGTTTGGTTTCTTCCATATACGCCAGCACATAGAAAGAATGCTGTTTGACCAATGCCACCGCCGTGGAACCGCGCGTGATAAATTCGCCGCTATAGACGTTCAGGTTAGTCACCCAGCCGTCTGCTGGCGCGCGGATAACGGTACGTTCCAGATCTAATTTCGCCAGATCGCGGGTCGCTTGCGCCTTCGCAAGCTGGTGTAATACGGTTTGCAGGACGTTGTTTGATTGGTCAATCTCTTCACGAGACATAGCCTGCACGCCCAATCGGTTACGACGACCGGCCTCCTGGCGTTTTTCCTGCGCCAGTACCTGATAATAGGCCACGTCAGCTTCGGCCTGCTCGAGGGCTTTCTTATAGCGTGGCTGGTCGATAGTGAACAGGATCTGATCCTTTTTCACCAGTTGGTTATCATGGATGTTAACGTTGGTAATAAGGCCCGCAACATCCGGCGCAATCGCGACGACATCGGCGCTGAAACGCGCATCACGCGTCCACGGCGACTCGGTGTAGAACACCCATGCGCGGAAAATAGCGATGAAAGCCAGAATGACCAGTATCACGGTAATGGCCGTGCGGGAGAGTTTTCTTGTTAGTGTTTTCACTTCAACCTCAAACGAACAGGCGCGTTATTAAATAGAACAGACAGCAATACAGCGCGGTGTTAAACAGAGCCGGATGCCAGACAAAATCATAGATGCCAGTCGGAACAAGCACCCGGCGCACCAGCCAGAAAATCGCCAGTGACAAAAGTAATTCGAAAAAAATCGGTGGTAAGGACAGACCAAACACCACGATAACGGGAAACAGACTCATGTTGACCTTGGTAACGTAAGAGAGTGCAGATGATAGATTTTCTAGCGTATGTCACCGCAGAGAAGGGCAAGGATGAGCCAGGCGAGAGCGACATAGCCGTTATTTGAATAATAATATATTAACGTAACTGTTATGCTGTTATCTATATTATGTGATCTAAATCACTTTTAAGCCAGAGTGAACAATGGAACGATTAAAACGTATGTCGGTGTTCGCCAAAGTTGTCGAAATGGGCTCCTTCACCGCCGCCGCAAGACAGCTACAAATGAGCGTTTCATCGATAAGCCAGACGGTCTCAAAACTGGAAGATGAGCTACAAGTCAAGCTGCTAAACCGCAGCACGCGTAGCATTGGGCTAACTGAAGCCGGTAAAATTTATTATCAGGGCTGCCGGAGAATGCTGCACGAAGCGCAGGATGTTCACGAGCAACTCTATGCCTTTAACAACACGCCCATCGGCACTCTGCGCATTGGCTGTTCTTCAACTATGGCACAAAATGTCCTCGCCGGATTAACCGCCACGATGCTGAAAGAGTATCCGGGATTGACGGTAAATCTGGTGACCGGCATCCCGGCCCCGGATTTAATCGCTGATGGTCTGGACGTGGTTATCCGCGTCGGCGCGTTGCAGGACTCCAGCCTGTTTTCACGCCGTTTGGGGGCTATGCCGATGGTGGTCTGCGCGGCGAAAAGCTATCTCGCACAGTTTGGCACCCCAGAGAAACCTGCCGATCTCAGCAACCACTCGTGGCTGGAATACAGCGTGCGCCCGGATAATGAATTCGAGCTTATCGCTCCGGAAGGAATTTCCACCCGCCTGATCCCAGAGGGTCGTTTTGTGACTAACGATCCGATGACATTGGTGCGCTGGCTGGCCGCAGGCGCGGGCATTGCCTATGTACCGCTGATGTGGGTGATCAATGAGATCAATCGTGGCGAAGTGGAGATTCTGCTTCCCCGCTACCAGTCGGATCCGCGTCCGGTCTATGCGCTGTATACCGAAAAAGACAAATTGCCGCTCAAGGTGCAGGTGGTGATTAACTATCTGACAGACTATTTTGTCGATGTAGCGCAGCTGTTTCAGGGAATGTACGGTCGGGGAAAAGAGAAATAAAAAAAGTGTAGGCCGGATAAGGCATTGACGCCGCATCCGGAAAGATGCCCGATGGCACTGGTGCTTATCGGGCATACATCATGATGTTATGCGGTGCCACCCACGGTCAGGTTATCCACCTTCAGCGTGGGCTGGCCCACGCCCACCGGCAGGCTCTGCCCTTCTTTACCGCACACGCCAACCCCGTTATCCAGTTTCAGGTCGTTACCCACCATCGAAATCTGCTGCATCGCTTCGATACCAGAGCCAATCAGCGTCGCGCCTTTCACCGGTTTGGTGACTTTACCGTTTTCAATCAGATATGCTTCAGACGTAGAGAACACAAATTTTCCGGAGGTGATATCCACCTGGCCGCCGCCGAAGTTAGGCGCATAAATACCGTATTCAACGGATTCGATGATTTCCTGCGGCGTAGATTTCCCCGGCAGCATATAGGTGTTGGTCATACGTGGCATCGGCAGGTGCGCGTAAGATTCGCGGCGACCGTTACCCGTTGGCGCAACGCCCATCAGGCGCGCATTCAGTTTGTCCTGCATGTAGCCTTTCAGAATACCGTTTTCGATCAGCACGTTGTACTGACCCGGCGTGCCTTCATCATCAATAGCCACAGAGCCACGACGGTCCGCCATTGTGCCATCATCCACAACGGTGCACAGTTCTGACGCTACCAGCTCACCCATGTGACCGCTGAATACCGAGGTACCACGGCGGTTAAAGTCGCCTTCCAGACCATGACCGACCGCTTCATGCAGCAGAACGCCAGGCCAGCCAGCGCCGAGTACTACCGGCAGCGTACCAGCAGGCGCAGCTACCGCTGAGAGATTAACCAACGCCATGCGTACGGCTTCTTTCGCCCATGCGTCAGCACGAACTTCACCATCAAGGTCGCCCAGGAAATAGTCATAGCCAAAACGACCGCCGCCACCGCTGGCGCCGCGCTCGCGCTTACCGTCCTCTTCCACCTGTACGCTTACGGACAGGCGTACCAGCGGGCGAACGTCAGCGGCCAGCGTACCGTCGATCGCTGCTACCAGGATCAGTTCATAAACACCGGTCAGGCTGGCGGTTACTTCCTGGACGCGCTTGTCGGCGGCACGCGCCACGCTGTCTACGCGGCGCAGAATATCCAGTTTCTCTTCGCGGCTCATGCTCTGCAGGGGATCAACCGAGGTGTAAAGTGCCTGATGCTCCACAGCTCCCAGCGTTTTTACTTTGCCGTCACCGCTGTCACGCACGATAGTACGGGCAGCATGAGCACTCTGCTCCAGCGCCAGCAGGCTAATCTGGTCTGCATAGGCAAACCCTGTTTTTTCGCCGCTGATGGCGCGCACGCCAACGCCCTGATCGATATTGTAAGAACCATCTTTAATGATGCGGTCTTCTAAAACCCAGGATTCGTGATAGCTCGACTGAAAATAGAGATCGCCGTAATCAAGACGGCGTTCGGCCAGTTGGCCCAGGATGGCAAACAGATCCTGATGTTTCAGGCCATTTGCCGCTAGCAATTGTTCACTTACCAGGTTCAGACTCATCGTTTTGCTACTCATTAGTTACTGTTGTAGGCCTGATAAAACGCGCCAGCGTCGCCATCAGGCACTTCAATGCCGGATGGCGGCGTGAACGCCTTATCCGGCCTACGGACTGCGGTAGAGGATCTATGTTGAGATTGGGGCAATTACTCGCCCCCGTCAAATTATTGCTGGCTTTCTTTGCGCGGCTGACGCAGAACTTCGTTAATCTGCGGCTTATCGACCGGACCGGTGATGCGATAGCGCAGAATCGACACTTTGCTCCACAATGGTCCCAGAACCTTACTGGCAGCAAACACCGCCGCGCCGACAATCGGATTGACAGCAAACGCAGCGGCAACGCCTACGGTGGCAGAAATTTCCGGCGCGACAATGGCTTCCATATCCAGCTCCCGGCGTACCAGGTTCACCGAGCCTTTCATCGCAATGTCTGCCTCCAGACCGTCCACCAGCGTGTCATCGGTATGCATCACGCCATCTTTGATCCAGGCCGTGCTGCGAATCGAGTCGAAATAGAAACCTTCGCTGAAGGTGTCGCTGAAATCAAAACGCAGTTTACGCAGCAACGCATCAAAGCTTAGCAGTCGCAATAGTTGCCCCGCATGTCCGGTGCTGAGTTCAGTAAGCTCACCTTTGCCCAACCGGGTACGCAAAATCCCATTCAGCGAAGCTTCATCTGGATCCCATGGCGGGTTACGCCAGTGCAGGTCATACTCCACGTTGAACGAAGAGTTACGAATCGGGGTCGATACACCAAAGAAACTGGCAGCGGAGTCAATTTTACTGCCGCTCAGTTTACCCTTCAGTGACGTTCGTTCTTTGCCCGGCGCGTTCACCCACACGCCATCGGTGGTCAGTCTGGCAAAGCCTGTATCCAACAGACCGTTACTCAGCGTTAGCGTGTCGCCTTTAATCGCCACATCGGCATCAATACGCCCATATTTCTGTCCCCACATCCAGCACTCGGCACAGCGTAACTGAACATCCGGCCAGCCGCGGAAGCTGACGTTGTCCACGGCGGAAAACGGCGAGGCTGGAGTACTATTCAGTGGTGCTTTCGTCGGCGACGCTTTCGCCGCGCTGGGGTTGTAATAAAGATACTTAATATTGGCCAGCCACGGCGCATTATTGCGCATAGCCAGCGTGGCATTAATTTCACGTCCCTGCGCCTGCACGATGGAGCCATTGCTCGCAGGCTCAGACACGATACTCAAGTTATTCCACTGCTGACCGCCCAGGGATAACGATGGCGTACGCACCGTGATGCGCTGCGGGAAGTTGGCGTTGGTGCCAACGTTATCTGCTGCGCCTTTCTGGAACAACGCCAGCCATTGCGCGCCATCCATAGGGGGAAGGTTAAGCTCAATGCCTTGCTGATCGGGTAACGCGGGCACGGTGCGGCTTTCCGACGTCCAGATTGCGCGGTCAAGCGTCAGTTTCTGATTCAGCAACCAGCGGCTGTTAAAGTGGTTCTTACTGCCCGCGTTGCCGGTCAGTTCAAAACTGCGCAGATTGCCGTTGGCCTTAACGTTCACCGGTAATGCCTCACCGGCTGCCTTATTCAGCGGAGCAGGTAAGTGACTACTTACATTCTTCAGGTCGCCTTTAAGCTCAATGTCGTAGGTCGGTCCGGCATGATACGGAAGATCGATACCCACCTTGCCATTCCACGCCATGCTACCGCTTAAGGCATCGTTGACCTGCGCCGGTAAAATCCCCATGCGGGTTGGCTGCCAGTCGCCTTGCAGGTTCACGGCTACCTGATAGGCTTTCGCCCCTTCGGTGGTGGAGAAGTCGACGTTCAGCGGCTGATTAAACCAGTTCGCCGTCATCGGCTCGCTCTTCAGATCGCCGTTGATAAAGCTGAATTTACCATTCAAATTCTTCAGCGTGCTGTCGAGCGGTTTAATAAACAGGCTGTTATTACGCAGGTTGACATCGCCTTTGGCGGTAACCAGCGAGCCGTCTAGCGGAATATCCAGATGTAAGCGAGCATTCACATCGCCGTCAATCTGCAACTGCTCAAGCGTGGCGCCGAGGGAGTCCTTCAACGGCGTCTCATCAAAATAAGGTCCGACCGCCTTGCCCGGCCCGTTGATATCGGCATCAATCAGCAGTTTTTCTTTAGCATAGTCGGGGATATTGGCCGTCAGATTACTGGCCTTCACGCCGCCCAGATTAACGCTATCCGTCTTCATCCACAGACCATCGTTAATGAAGTTCAGTTCAATATTGAGATCGGTTAGCGCAGGCCAGTCGGGCTGGAAAGCAAATTTCGCGTTACGTAGCGGCACCAGGACCTGAAATTGCCCTTCGTTGTGCAGATACGGGAACAGATGCGGGTTACCGCCATACACCAGCGTGGCGTTATCCGCTTCACCGCCCTGAATAGCACCGCTGAGGTAGTCAACCAGCTCTTTGCCCATCAGGTTTTCCGGGAAATAGCGCCAGGCCTGAGAGCCGTCGTCGGTGCTAATGCCAGCCAGAATGCCTAACCACGGTTCATCTCCAGTGGGCTGCAGATAGCGAAAACCACCGCGCGCGCGTACCGCTTTCGCTTTAACATCGATGTTGCGCCCATCTAACTGAAAACCTTTATCATTTTTCAGCCAGCTTAGCGTCGCTACGCCGTTCTCTATTTCCAGCGGCGCGCGGAAGACAGTTTCATACGGCATTTTGGCTTGCTTCATGGAGGCGGTGAGCGCCCCATTTTCAACACTGCCCGCAAGCGTACCGGAGAAATGTTCTGCCCCCGGCAGCAGCTTCCACTGTTTCCAGGCCAAATCGGTCCACGATGACAGGAAGCGGGTTTTTTCTGACGCCTGTAACGGGATATCCAGCGCCAACACATCGATCTTGCCACTTGGTTGCGTGGCCCGCCAGATATCACCCAACGCTGGTGATAACCTGGACGCCATCGGACGTAGCCCTTCTAACCCGGCCAGTTCCAGATTGCTGGCGCGAATGCGTAACTCGTCGCTGCGTTTGTTATTCTCGCCACCGACTTCCTGCTCAGGGATCCATGCCAGCGTTAATGCACCGCTCGGCCAGGGTTTATCATCCATGGTAATACGAGTATCGGGAATAGAGAATTGCCAGCCCGCCTCTTCACGGCTGATGTGCGCTGTCAGATTATCGACGGAGAGCGTGTGCGTACGATTTTCACCCAGCCAACTTGCTCCACCTTTTTTCAGCCAGACATCGCCCCCGGAGACGACGCCTTTATTGATCGTCATCCATGCTTCCAGGCTAAAACGCGCGGTTTGTAGCGCGACATTATCCTGCATCCATTTGCCCAGCCATGGTTTGACGTCGATGTCGTCTGCCTGCAGCCAGACCCGACCGTTATTCAACAGCCCTTCGTCATCACGCAGATCCATACGCACCTGCATAACGCCGTGCTGTCCGGTCAGGCTGGAGAGGCTGACCTGACCCTCGGCGCGATGCCGATTTTTACCGTTCAGCCAGGTAAGCTGTGGGATCGCCAGTTCAGCACGTTGACCTGAGAGGGTTATAAAGCTGATATGACTGTCGCGTAGATCGAAATGATCAAACTGACGCAGGAAGAGATTGCTGAGATGGTCGGTTTCAATTCCATCTCCGCCTTCACTACGCTGGATAGGAGTATTGGTGCGCAACTGCAGTTGCCAAAAGGTGAGATCGCGAAACTGCCAACGCATGTGCAGCAAACTTTGCCAGACATCCAGCGCCAGCGTGACGCGTTTTACCGAAAATTCTCCCCCATCTTTTAGCTGCGCATGGATATTACGCGCTTCAAGCGTAGGACCGAAATTTTGCCAGCTGGCAGAAAGCTGACTGGCGGAAACAGGTAGACCTGTAGCGGATTCAATCTTGCCAAGAATGGCTGGACGCCAGCTATCAAGATGAGGTAACGCAAGGCGCAGTCCACTGACCAGCAGCGCTGCGATGACAACGAATGCGGCTCCAGTGAGCAGTAATATCCCCGGCAATCGCCTCACGCACCTCTCCTTGTCTACCAAAAAATATGACTCACACCCCTTGAGTGAATATTGCCGGATGACGGCGCTTGCGCCTTATCCGGCCTACATGCGCGGGTGCCACTACACGATTTACATCATGACGACGTCGAACTGCTCCTGGTTATACAGCGGTTCGATTTGTACTTTGACCTGTTTGCCGACAAAGATCTCAACCTCCGCCAGCGCATGTGACTCTTCACCTTTCAGGGTTTCAGCCACTGCCGGAGAGGCATAAACCAGGAAACGATCGGAGTCATATGCATGATGTACCCGCACGATTTCGCGCATGATTTCATAACATACGGTTTCCACCGTTTTCACCGTACCACGCCCATGGCAGGTTGGACACTCGTTGCACAATACATGTTCCACGCTTTCACGTGTGCGTTTGCGCGTCATCTCCACCAGGCCCAGCTGTGAAAAACCGTTAATGCTGGTTTTTACGCGATCCTTGCTCAGAGCCTGCTCCAGGGAGTGCAGCACCCGGCGACGGTGATCTTCATTATTCATGTCGATAAAATCGATAATGATAATGCCGCCGAGGTTACGCAGACGCAGCTGACGAGCAATGGCCTGCGTTGCTTCAATATTAGTATTAAAGATAGTGTCGTCGAGATTACGATGCCCAACAAACGCGCCGGTATTGATGTCGACGGTGGTCATCGCTTCAGTTTGATCGATGATCAGATAACCGCCGGACTTCAACTCAACTTTGCGTTCCAGCGCGCGCTGGATTTCATTCTCAACGTCAAAGAGATCAAAAATAGGCTGGCGTCCGCTGTAATGTTCCAGCTTGCTGGTCATCTCGGGGATATATTCCGCCGTAAATTCCAGTAACGCCTCATAGGTCAGACGGGAGTCGACGCGGATGCGGTCAAGCTGCGCATCGGCAAAGTCACGCAACACGCGCTGTGCCAGTGCCAATTCACCGTACATCTGGTAGCGCGTTTGCGGGCGCTTTTTACGCTCCATGACTTTTGTCCAGACGCGCTTCAGGTAGGCAGCATCCGAGGCCAGATCCTCTTCGCATACGCCTTCTGCCGCCGTGCGAATGATGAAGCCACCCTGCTCATCGCAGTAATCCGCCACCACTTTTTTCAGACGTTCGCGTTCCGTTTCGCTTTCGATACGTTGGGATACACCAACGTGCGAAGCCCCCGGCATAAAAACGAGATAACGGGAAGGAAGCGTGATGTCCGTCGTCAGGCGTGCGCCCTTCGTTCCCAACGGATCTTTTACTACCTGCACCATCAGGTCCTGACCCTGGCGCACCAGTTCAGAAATGTCGCGTACGGTGAACTGTTTTTGTTCTTCACCCGCCACGCATTCGGTGTGCGGCATGATGTCAGAAGCGTGAAGAAATGCGGCTTTATCCAGCCCAATATCTACAAAAGCCGCCTGCATACCCGGAAGTACACGACTCACACGACCTTTGTAGATATTGCCTACGATTCCGCGTCGCGCCTCACGTTCAATATGAATTTCCTGCAGAATACCGCCATCAATGTAAGCCACCCGAGTTTCCGATGGCGTTACGTTTACCAACAATTCAGCCGTCATGTTTATCCCTTTTCTCACGCAGTGCGTTAAAATTGGTCAGCAACTCATACGTTTCTACCAGCGGTAAGCCGACTACGGCGTGATAGCTGCCATTTATCTTCCTGACAAAACAGCCACCCAACCCTTGAATACCGTATGCACCTGCTTTATCCATTGGTTCACCGCTGGCAACATAACCCGCGATGTCCTCATCGGTTAGTGCTCTGAATGTCACTTCCGTCACTACCAGGCAGTCCAGACTGTGCTGGCGATCGGCCAGTGCCACGGCCGTCATAACTTGATGCGTCTTGCCCGACAGTTTGCGCAGCATTGCTGCGGCATGGGCAGCGTCGTGCGGTTTTTCCAGCACTTCGCCATTAAGGATAACGATGGTATCCGCACCCAATACCGGCAAATCGCGCGGTGCCAGCGCTACGCCAGCCTGCGCTTTTTCGCGCGCCAGACGCGAAACGTACTGCTGCGCACTTTCCTGCGGGTGCCGCTGTTCTTCAATCCCAGGGATCAGCCGTTCAAACGTAACACCAAGCTGAGCGAGCAACTCCTGACGACGTGGAGAACCTGAAGCAAGATACAGAGTATTCATATCAACCTTATTGCACCGCAAACTGCTGACGGACTTTACGCATCAGTAAGAATAGCCATGGCCAAAGCACGCCATTCACTACACTACTCCAGAACACTTCAGGTCTGAAAGAGACGTTGATCACTAAAAACTCGGCCCAGAAAACAATAATATCCACGACCAGTGATAACAACATGACCACCAGCGCCTGTTGCCAGAGCGCGAGGTTTCGGAATAGCTGGAATTTCAGCGCGACCAGATAAGCAATGATACTCATCGACAATGCGCGCACGCCAAGCGTGGAGCCGCTGATGAGATCCAGTATGGCACCCACCACAAATCCCGTGCCCACATTTACGCGATGCGGCAGCGCCAGGATCCAATACAACAAGATGAGCAGTACCCAGTTTGGCCGGAAAACCAGAATGTCATCCGGCCAGGGCATGACTTGCAGCAACAGTGCAATAAGGAACGAGAGCCAAATAACCCAACGTCCCTGGCTACGATAGCTTGCCACTTACTGTCCTCCCGGCTTACGCGGAGCAGGTTGTGGCGGCGTGGTATCCACAGGCGCAGGAGTCACACCTGTTGCAGGAGTTGGCACTGGCGCAGGCGGCCCCATGGCATCTGGTGCTGGCAGAACTTGCGGCATCATTTGCATCAGACGTTCATTGGCAACGCGGTGTACTTCTTCCGGCGTCATCGGGTTTGCGCCATTACGATCGGCACCCCACAACAGCAACAGATAGCGCAAACGCTGCAGGCCCGCGGTTGGGCGAGCCTGAATCACGGTATAAGCGCGCTGAGTGTCCAGCTTAACGGAAGAAACAACAGCAACCGGATAACCTTCAGGGAAACGTCCGCCCAGACCCGAGGTGACCAGCACATCGCCAACGCGAATGTCGGTATTGGCCGGCAGGTGTTCGAGCTGAAGATCGTCAGTGCAGCCGTTACCCGCAGCGATCACGCGAATATCGTTACGCAGAACCTGAATGGGCAGCGCATGCGTCGCATCGCAAATCAGCAGCACGCGGCTCGTCAGTTTAGCCACCGCCACGACCTGACCCACAACGCCTTTGTCACTAATAACCGGCTGACCTTCGTAGACGCCGTTAACGCTCCCTTTGTCGATCACCACCTGATCGCTGTAAGGGTCATTAACCGTTGAGATGACTTGCGTCACCATCTTTTGTTCGTCCTGACGCAATGGCGATCCCAGCAGCTCGCGCAAACGCGCGTTCTCCTGTTTGTATTGCCCCAGCATCAGCAGTTCGCTATTTTTCAGCAGCAGTTCCTGACGCAATGCCCGGTTTTCAAGTTCGAGTTGGTCACGCGAAGCCAGCGTTTGCGACACGCCGTCGAGTAATTCACGAGGACCATTTGAGATAAAGTAGAAAGGACTGACGGCGGTATCCATGTACGTTCGGATTTGACTAAACGTACCCAAGCGGCTGTCGGCAATAATAACGCCGAGCGCCACCAGCACCGCCAGAATAAGGCGAATCTGTAGCGAAGGGCCACGGCTAAAAATTGGCTTCATAGTCTATGCGTATTCTCGTATCAGAGCGGAAGGGCAACCCGCGGGGGCTACCCAACCTGCATCCGATTACTCTTCGCTGAACAGGTCGCCGCCGTGCATGTCGATCATTTCCAGCGCCTTGCCGCCGCCGCGCGCCACGCAGGTCAGCGGATCTTCAGCAACAACAACTGGAATACCGGTTTCTTCCATTAACAGACGGTCAAGGTTACGCAGCAGCGCACCACCACCGGTCAGCACCATACCGCGTTCGGAGATGTCAGACGCCAGTTCCGGCGGGCACTGTTCCAGTGCAACCATTACCGCGCTAACGATACCGGTCAGCGGTTCCTGCAGGGCTTCCAGAATCTCGTTGGAGTTCAGGGTAAAGCCGCGCGGAACGCCTTCAGCCAGGTTACGACCGCGAACTTCGATTTCGCGCACTTCGTCGCCCGGATAAGCGGAACCGATCTCGTGTTTAATACGTTCTGCGGTCGCTTCACCGATCAGAGAACCGTAGTTACGACGAACATAATTAATGATGGCTTCATCAAAGCGGTCGCCGCCAATACGAACAGAAGAGGAGTAAACCACGCCGTTCAGGGAGATAACGGCAACTTCAGTGGTACCACCACCGATATCAACAACCATTGAACCGGTTGCTTCAGAAACTGGCAGACCCGCACCGATCGCAGCCGCCATCGGCTCTTCGATCAGGAAGACTTCACGAGCACCTGCGCCCTGAGCTGATTCACGGATCGCACGGCGTTCAACCTGAGTTGCTCCAACCGGTACACACACCAGTACGCGCGGGCTTGGGCGCATGAAGCTATTGCTGTGCACTTGCTTGATAAAGTGCTGGAGCATTTTTTCAGTCACGAAGAAGTCAGCGATAACGCCGTCTTTCATTGGGCGAATTGCAGCGATATTGCCCGGCGTACGACCCAGCATCTGCTTCGCATCATGACCTACTGCAGCCACGCTTTTCGGCGAACCGGCACGATCCTGACGAATGGCCACAACAGAAGGCTCATTCAATACGATGCCTTGTCCTTTTACATAAATAAGGGTATTCGCGGTACCCAGGTCAATGGACAGGTCATTGGAAAACATGCCACGAAATTTTTTCAACATACTAAGGGATAATCCTGAAAGCTGGGGCGGAAAACAAAATCCGCTTACTTTACCAACCACACGCAGCAGCGACAAGGCGCAAAAATCATCTGCTACGGTGAAAATTAGTGCAGTTCGTTTCCTTTGTTACAAAACCGGCCTGAGTCCATCAGGGCTGAATAAATCAGCAGCACTCCTCGCTTTTGTTTGCAACCTGTCAAAGGTCATTCACCTGCATGTTTGCTGTTACAACCTGGCGAGCAGGCAAGCACACCCCCAGAAGGCACAGCGCGCGTTATTCTACGTGAAAACAAATTAAACGGCAGGTTAAACCGAGTATCTTTGCGAATATTTTTTCACGTTAGTGTCAAGTGGTTGTGATGCAGCAAAAAAATCCCCTTGCCCACCCGCAACTCCGCGTTCTGTCAGCGTATGCCACTCACTACGCGAACGTACGCCCGTAGCGTAAACCTGCGTGGGTGTTCCCGAACAGGCCTCCACCAGGCTTTGAACCAGAAGCTGATTTTCCGTTCGCTTATCAATGTTCCTCACCAGACTTGGATGCAGCTTCAATAACTCAACGTTAAGCTCTTTAATCCAACTGGTGCTCACCAGCGTTAATCCCGCCTGCGTAACGGCAATACGCACGCCCAGCGCATTCATCAATCTGATGACAGGCTGTAACCGGCTGATATGTTGACAGACATCTGCCTCAGCAAGTTCAATAATTATGCGTTTGCGTAATGATTTTTCGCACTGCATCAGCGTATCACGCAGCCAGCGCTGAAAACGTGGGCGAATAAGCGATTCAACCGTTATCTGCATCGCCAGATTTTCCTGCGGCCAGTAACCCAAAAGCAGGATCAGACGGCTTATCTGCAAACGGTCATACTCTTCAGCCAGGCCAAATTGAAGGACCATCGGCATATATTCCGCCGAAATGACCTCTTCGTTACCATCAAAAATACGGCACATCAGCTCCCGATGGTGCACTCGCCCTTCACGGGTTACTGCTGGCTTTTGATAAATTCTCGGCCCACCCCGGCTGAGCATCTGTTCGATCAGCGTTCGCCAGCGTACGTTGCCCCGACCTTTTTCCGGCAGCGAGTCATCATAGACCGACCAGCTATTTCCACCCTGCAATACCGAATTCCGCGTGGCTGCTTCAGCATGATCCATCACTTGCTCCGGCGACTGACCGCTGCGGCAAACGCAAATACCAATATGAACCATATCGGCACGATCGATCATTTTATTAGCCGGAAGTGCATCTACCGCTTTTAATAACTGCCCGGCAATGCTTTCCGCCTCTTTCAACGTGCGGTGTGGTAGCAGGATAGCAAAATCGCTACGGTGGTAACGCGCCAGCAACGCGCCCGGATAGCGCGTCATAAAAGTCGACAACAAATTGATCAGCGTCGAGATTTGTTCTTCCGCGAGGGTGATTCCCCAGCTATCGCGCAGCAGCGTAAAGTCCGGCAGGCGCACCATCATCACGACGCCATGCGAGCCTACTTTTTCCTGATCTTCCAGCAGCGTGGCCAGTTGGTTATCAAAGAACAGGCGGTTGCTTAGCCCAGTTTTTGTATCCTGCGCGACATAGGAACGAATCAGCGTATCCAGGCGGCTGCGTTGCTCGCGAGCATTTTGAATTTCAGTCAGCAGCATATCGAGCGCACTGCTGGTGCGCGCAGGCCATTCATAGACCGTTCCCCGCACGTTCGGTCCACGTTCGCCGTTCAGAATACGTGTGGAACGAATCTCCAGCAGCTCCTGACCCGAAAGCTGGCGCTGAAGCCAGCGCACAGACAAAAAGAGCATCAGAATAATGAAAGCAATGGCTATCGTGAGCGGTGCGGTGGTCAGTAGCGAATGGAAATAGTTACCCATCGGATCCTGATAAACCAGACGCAATGACATGCCCGGATGCTTGACCAACGGTACGGTAATCTCGCGGTAGAGATTGTTCGTCCCTGCCGGTCGGTAGCTACTGGTGCGCGAATGGTCATACACCACGTGTTCGCCCTGCAACAGTTCGATGCGCACGATATCAACAGAAACCATCAGCTCATCGATTTGCGGGGTTAACGCAACGACATCTCTGGAGACCAGATGCGTATCAATCGCCGTCGCGACCGCCTGCACGCGCGTGGTGAACTTATATTGAATAGCGTTATAGAAACTCAGCGAACAGCCGATCAGAGTCACGAAGATCGTTAACCCAGTAAGCAGCGTGACAAAAGCTGAAAATTTCGTCGTTAATCGCATCCTTGTGTTAACTCCGACAGTTATGAAACAGGCCTGAAAGTAATAAATCGACTCTAAAATGCAAAACTGAAGGCAAAATCCGTCAATTTATACAAACTGTGAGGGCATACTACCAAATCAGGTATATCTGGCAATTTATTGCGCAGAATCGGCATCATGTTTTGATTAGCGAGTATAGTCTTCATTATTAATTTTCCAATCCACTATACGAATTGAGGACAGGTTATGCAGGCTTTGATCTTAGAACAGCAGGACGGAAAAACCCTCGCATCCGTTCAACCCCTCGACGAAAATCAGCTACCTGAAGGCGATGTTACGGTGGATATCCACTGGTCAAGCCTGAACTATAAAGATGCTCTGGCTATCACTGGCAAGGGTAAAATCATTCGTAATTTTCCGATGATTCCTGGTATCGATTTCGCCGGTACCGTGCGTGCAAGCGAAGATCCCCGTTTTCATGCGGGTCAGGAAGTGTTACTGACCGGCTGGGGCGTGGGTGAAAATCATTGGGGTGGACTGGCAGAGCGCGCACGCGTGAAAGGCGACTGGCTGGTTGCGCTGCCAAAAGGACTGGATGGGCGTAAAGCCATGGTCATCGGTACCGCCGGCTTTACCGCTATGCTGTGCGTTATGGCGCTTGAAGATGCAGGTATTCGCCCGCAAGACGGTGAAATTGTCGTCACCGGCGCCAGCGGCGGCGTGGGCAGCACAGCCGTTGCGTTACTGCATAAGCTGGGTTATCAGGTTGCGGCGGTTTCGGGCCGTGAAAGCACCCACGACTACCTGAAAAACCTGGGCGCTAACCGTATTCTTGGCCGCGATGAGTTTGCCGAGTCCCGTCCGCTAGAAAAACAGCTGTGGGCTGGCGCGGTGGATACCGTTGGCGACAAAGTTCTGGCAAAAGTTCTGGCGCAGATGAACTACGGTGGCTGCGTTGCCGCCTGCGGCCTGGCGGGTGGTTTCGCTCTGCCGACCACGGTGATGCCATTCATTCTGCGTAACGTTCGTTTGCAAGGAGTGGACTCGGTGATGACCCCGCCGGCACGCCGCGCAGAGGCCTGGGCGCGTCTGGTTAAGGATCTGCCGGAATCTTTCTATGCCCAGGCGGCAACGGAAATTACGCTGGCTGATGCGCCGAAGTTCGCCGATGCCATCATCAATAACCAGGTGCAAGGCCGTACGCTGGTGAAGGTGAAGTAACAGGCCCTGGCGCAGAAATTTACACTTAATTAACCAAATTTCGCGGCACATCTACAGACTCCCTGCCATATTAACTACGCGTCCCCTGTCAGTTATGACGCGTAAGCCGGGAGTCTGTTATGAAGAAATTACGTCCATTTACAGAAGCCGACGTCACTGACGAGTCGGCTTTTTTTATGCAGCGTCGCCAGGTGCTGAAAGCACTAGGGATCAGCGCAGCCGCGTTGTCTTTACCCCACTCTGCACAGGCTGACCTTCTGAGTTGGTTTAAGGGTAATGACCGCCCGCCCGCACCTGCAGGTAAGCCGCTTGATTTCAGTAAGCCCGCCGCCTGGCAAAATTCACTTCCTTTAACGCCTGCGGATAAGGTTTCTGGCTACAACAACTTCTACGAGTTCGGTCTCGATAAAGCGGATCCGGCAGCCTGAAAACCGATCCGTGGACGTTGCAAATCAGTGGCGAGGTGGCAAAACCACTCACCCTCGATCACGATTCGCTGACCGCCCGTTTCCCGCTGGAAGAACGGATTTATCGGATGCGCTGCGTGGAAGCCTGGTCAATGGTCGTGCCGTGGATTGGCTTTCCGTTACATAAACTGCTGGCGCAGGTTGAACCCACCAGTAACGCAAAGTATGTCGCGTTCGAAACGCTGTACGCACCGGATGATATGCCGGGACAGAAAGATCGCTTTATTGGCGGCGGGCTAAAATATCCCTATGTTGAAGGACTGCGTCTGGATGAAGCAATGCACCCACTCACACTGCTTACTGTGGGGGTTTATGGTAAGGCCCTTCCGCCACAAAATGGCGCGCCCATTCGCTTAATTGTGCCGTGGAAATATGGATTTAAAGGCATTAAGTCGATCGTGAGTATCAAACTCACGCGCGAACGCCCTCCGACAACCTGGAATCTGGCCGCGCCCAATGAATACGGATTTTATGCCAACGTGAATCCGCATGTCGATCACCCCCGCTGGTCCCAGGCCACTGAGCGTTTTATTGGCGCAGGCGGTATCCTGGACGTACAGCGTCAGCCCACGCTGATGTTTAACGGCTATGCCGAAGAGGTTGCGTCACTGTATCGCGGACTCAATTTGCAGGAGAATTTTTAAGTGCGTCTGACCGCAAAGCACATTATCGCTCTGAAAGTTTGCCTGCATCTTGCCGGTTTATTGCCGTTTATCTGGCTATTTTGGGCGGTAAACCACGGCGGCCTGAGCGCCGATCCGGCCAAAGATATCCAGCACTTTACCGGTAGGACAGCTCTGAAATTCTTGCTGGCGACCTTGCTGGTCTCTCCACTCACGCGCTACGCTAAACAGCCATTATTGATACGCACACGTCGTCTGTTAGGGCTATGGTGTTTCGCCTGGGCAACGCTGCATTTAACCAGCTACGCGTTACTCGAGCTGGGCATTAATAATCTGGCGTTATTAGGGCGGGAATTACTTACGCGACCTTATTTAACATTGGGCATTGCTAGCTGGGTCATATTATTCGCCCTCACCTTAACGTCTACGCAAGCTGCACAGAGAATGCTGGGTAAAAAATGGCAGTATCTGCACAACTTCGTCTATCTTGTGGCGATCCTGGCACCCATACATTATCTGTGGTCGGTAAAAATTATCTCCCCTCAACCGATTATTTATGCAGCGCTCGCGGCGGTGCTGTTAGCGTGCCGTTACAAGAAGTTTCGCCAGTGGTGGCGGTAGTTTCACGTTATGTGCAGTGCGTTGCAAAACACGGACGATCCGATTTTCTTTACATGTTAACGGTTGATTATCTTCCCTGATAAGACCAGTATTTAGCTGCCAATTGCTACGAAATAGTTATAATGTGCGACTTTGCTATCCCCGGTAGCGTTTTTAAAGCGCGGAAAGGGTGACAATCGCGTATTGAAGGTATATTTTGTCTTTTACCCGAAAATGGCAGAAGATAGCCGCACAATGACTAACAAGTCTGGCAATCTCATTTAATGGCAGCAGCACCCAGTGCAGCGCCTGAGATGCGTGGCATCTTGTCACTCACTGTTATAAAAATGCTATACAGACGGCGGTAAAACGCTTGTCACAATCTCACTAAACAAAGAGTACGGAACCCACTCATGGATATTCGTAAGATTAAAAAACTGATCGAGCTGGTTGAAGAATCAGGCATCTCCGAACTGGAAATTTCTGAAGGCGAAGAATCTGTACGCATCAGCCGTGCAGCGCCAGCTGCAAGTTTTCCGATGATGCAACAGGCTTATGCTGCACCAGTGATGCAGCAGCCAGCTCTGTCTAACGCTGTCGCACAAACTGCCTCTCCAAGTATGGAAGCTCCGGCAGCAGCGGAAATCAGTGGTCACATCGTACGCTCCCCAATGGTTGGTACGTTCTACCGCACCCCGAGCCCGGATGCGAAAGCGTTCATCGAAATCGGCCAGAAAGTGAATGCGGGCGATACCCTGTGCATCGTTGAAGCCATGAAAATGATGAACCAGATCGAAGCCGACAAATCCGGCGTAGTTAAAGCGATTCTGGTAGAAAGCGGTCAACCGGTAGAATTTGACGAGCCGCTGGTCGTCATCGAATAACGAGGCGAACATGTTGGATAAAATTGTTATCGCCAACCGCGGCGAGATTGCCTTGCGTATTCTTCGTGCCTGTAAAGAACTGGGCATCAAGACTGTCGCGGTGCATTCAAGCGCGGATCGCGATTTAAAACACGTATTGCTGGCGGATGAGACGGTCTGTATTGGCCCGGCAGCATCCGTAAAAAGCTATCTGAACATCCCGGCTATCATTAGCGCTGCTGAAATCACTGGCGCGGTGGCAATTCACCCGGGTTATGGCTTCCTCTCTGAGAACGCCAACTTTGCTGAACAGGTAGAACGTTCCGGCTTTATCTTCATCGGCCCGAAAGCCGACACCATCCGCCTGATGGGTGACAAAGTGTCCGCAATCACCGCGATGAAGAAAGCAGGTGTACCAACAGTCCCAGGCTCTGACGGCCCGCTGGGTGATGACATGGACGCTAACCGCGCTCATGCTAAACGCATCGGTTATCCGGTTATCATCAAAGCCTCCGGCGGCGGCGGCGGTCGCGGTATGCGCGTCGTGCGCAGCGATGCCGAACTGGCACAATCCATCTCCATGACCAAAGCGGAAGCGAAAGCGGCTTTCAACAACGACATGGTTTACATGGAAAAGTACCTGGAAAACCCACGCCACATTGAGATTCAGGTGCTGGCAGACGGTCAGGGTAACGCAATTTATCTGGCAGAGCGTGACTGCTCCATGCAGCGTCGTCACCAGAAAGTTGTCGAAGAAGCACCAGCACCGGGCATTACTCCGGAACTGCGTCGCTACATCGGTGAGCGTTGCGCCAAAGCCTGTGTTGATATCGGCTATCGCGGGGCGGGTACTTTCGAGTTCCTGTTCGAAAACGGCGAGTTCTACTTCATTGAGATGAACACCCGTATTCAGGTTGAACACCCGGTAACCGAAATGATCACCGGCGTTGACCTGATCAAAGAGCAACTGCGCATCGCAGCGGGTCAACCGCTGTCCATCAAGCAGGACGAAGTTGTGGTTAAAGGCCATGCGGTAGAATGCCGTATCAATGCCGAAGACCCGAACACCTTCCTGCCAAGCCCGGGTAAAATCACGCGTTTCCACGCGCCGGGTGGTTTTGGTGTGCGTTGGGAGTCTCATATTTACGCAGGCTACACCGTACCTCCGTACTATGACTCAATGATCGGTAAGCTGATCTGCTATGGCGAAAACCGCGACGTCGCTATCGCCCGTATGAAAAACGCCTTGCAGGAACTGATCATCGACGGTATCAAAACCAACGTTGACCTGCAGATCCGTATCATGAATGACGAGCACTTCCAGCACGGTGGAACCAATATCCACTATCTGGAGAAAAAGCTCGGACTTCAGGAAAAGTAAGCGTGCGTTAACCAAAAAGGCCGGTAATTCCGGCCTTTTGTTTTTCTCCCCTCCCGCACGTGCCATAAGGTACAATCCCCGCTTTCTTTATCCACAAGGGACAAAAAATGGACGCTCGTTTTGTTCAGGCCCATAAAGAGGCGCGCTGGGCGCTGTGGCTAACCCTTTTATATCTGGTTACATGGTTAGTGACCGCTTACTTACCTGATTCAACGCTGGGTTTTACCGGCTTACCGCACTGGTTCGAAATGGCCTGCCTGCTAACGCCGCTGGTTTTCATCGTGCTGTGTTGGGCGATGGTGAAGTTTATCTATCGCGACATTTCGTTGGAGGATGACGATGCAGCTTGAAGTTATTTTACCGCTGGTCGCCTATCTTCTGGTGGTCTTCGGTCTTTCTGTTTACGCCATGCGTAAGAGAGTGACCGGTACCTTCCTGAATGAATATTTCCTTGGCAGCCGTTCCATGGGCGGGGTCGTGTTAGCGATGACGCTAACGGCAACCTACATTAGCGCCAGCTCGTTTATTGGCGGTCCTGGCGCCGCTTACAAATACGGACTGGGATGGGTGCTGCTGGCGATGATCCAGTTGCCTGCCGTCTGGCTCTCATTGGGGATTCTTGGTAAGAAATTCGCGATTCTGGCGCGTCGTTATAATGCTGTTACCCTCAACGATATGCTGTTTGCGCGCTACCAGAGCCGCCTGCTGGTGTGGCTGGCGAGCCTTAGCCTGCTGGTCGCGTTTGTCGGAGCAATGACCGTACAGTTTATTGGCGGCGCACGTTTGCTGGAAACCGCCGCGGGCATTCCTTACGAAACCGGTCTGCTGATCTTTGGCGTCAGTATCGCATTGTATACAGCGTTCGGCGGATTTCGCGCCAGCGTACTGAACGACACCATGCAAGGCATGGTAATGCTGATTGGTACTATCGTTTTGTTGGTCGGCGTCGTTCATGCCGCCGGTGGCCTTAGCAATGCAGTGGTAACCCTGCAAACCATCGACCCGAAACTGGTCTCGCCGCAGGGCGCGGATGATATTTTGTCACCCACGTTTATGACCTCATTCTGGGTGCTGGTATGCTTTGGCGTGATTGGCCTGCCGCATACGGCGGTACGCTGCATCTCTTATAAAGACAGTAAAGCGGTACACCGCGGCATTATCATCGGCACCATAGTGGTGGCGATCCTGATGTTTGGTATGCATCTGGCGGGTGCTCTGGGACGGGCGGTAATCCCTGACCTGACGGTACCGGATCTGGTTATCCCTACGCTGATGGTCAAAGTCTTGCCGCCGGTCGCTGCCGGGATTTTCCTCGCCGCCCCTATGGCTGCGATCATGTCGACGATCAATGCCCAATTGCTGCAAAGTTCCGCTACGATCATTAAGGATCTGTACCTGAACCTTCGCCCGGAACAGCTGAAAAACGAAACCCGGCTGAAGCGCATGTCAGCCGTGATTACCCTGCTGCTCGGCGCGTTACTGCTGCTGGCAGCCTGGAAACCGCCTGAGATGATTATCTGGCTTAACCTGCTGGCGTTTGGCGGGCTGGAAGCCGTCTTCCTGTGGCCGCTGGTGCTGGGCCTCTACTGGGAGCGGGCAAACGCGTCAGGCGCATTGAGCGCGATGATTGTCGGCGGCGTGCTTTATGCTTTACTCGCCACCTTTAACGTTCAGTTCCTGGGCTTCCATCCGATCGTGCCTTCGTTACTGATAAGCTTGCTGGCTTTCCTGATCGGCAACCGTTTCGGTTCCGCCGTCCCGCAAGTCGCCATATTGACTACTGATAAATAAAGAGTTTTGCCATGCCATGGATCCAACTGAAACTGAACACGACCGGTGCCAACGCTGAAGAGTTGAGCGATGCGCTGATGGAAGCGGGCTCCGTTTCCATTACTTTCCAGGATACACATGATACGCCGGTATTTGAACCCCTGCCGGGCGAGACTCGCCTGTGGGGTGATACCGACGTTATCGGCTTGTTCGATGCAGAAACCGACATGAAAGAAGTTGTTGCCATCCTGGAACAGCATCCGCTGCTGGGTGAAGGCTTCGTGCATAAAATCGAACAGCTCGAAGACAAAGACTGGGAACGCGAATGGATGGATAACTTCCACCCGATGCGCTTTGGCGAACGTCTGTGGATTTGCCCGAGCTGGCGCGATGTCCCGGATGAGAATGCTGTCAACGTGATGCTGGACCCGGGTCTGGCGTTTGGTACAGGCACGCACCCCACCACTTCCCTGTGCCTGCAATGGCTGGACGGTCTCGATCTTAACGGTAAAACGGTTATCGACTTTGGCTGCGGCTCCGGTATTCTCGCCATTGCAGCACTGAAGCTAGGTGCGGCGAAAGCCATTGGCGTGGATATCGATCCGCAAGCGATTCAGGCCAGCCGTGATAACGCCCAGCGTAATGGTGTTTCTGAGCGTCTGGAGCTTTATCTACCGAAAGACCAGCCACAAGCGATGAAAGCCGACGTGGTGGTCGCCAACATCCTTGCTGGCCCATTACGTGAACTGGCGCCGTTAATCAGCGTACTGCCCGTTGAGGGCGGTTTACTGGGCCTTTCTGGCATTCTTGCCAGCCAGGCGGAAAGCGTCTGTGAGGCCTATGCAGATCTCTTTACGCTCGATCCGGTTATCGAGAAAGAAGAGTGGTGTCGAATTACCGGCCAGAAAAAATAATCGTCACGCGTTACTATCGCTAAACCCAAACTCGCTTTCGTTTTCGCAAAATGATTTGCGGAAATGAGAGCGAGATCGCATTACAACGTCACTGTTTGTTCATAAAAACAGCTTTTTATTCTGATGTTCTGAGCCTGACCGCAATAAAAAAAGAGAAGTTTTCGGAATTTATAAACAGATGATAAATTAGCACAACCACGTATCTAAATGATTATTAAAGCTTTTAATTTAAAACTGCGTACTTAGTCAGCAATTCATTGATCCACCTCAGTGGATTGGTCAAAGTTTGGCCTTTCATCTCGTGCGAAAAATGCGTAATATACGCCGCCTTGCAGTCACAGTATGGTCATTTCTTAACTCATGCGCATCGGACAATATCAGCTCAGAAATCGCCTGATCGCAGCACCTATGGCTGGCATCACTGACAGACCATTCAGGACGCTGTGCTATGAGATGGGGGCAGGATTGACGGTATCCGAGATGATGTCTTCTAACCCGCAGGTTTGGGAAAGTGACAAGTCTCGTTTACGGATGGTGCACGTTGATGAGCCAGGAATTCGCACGGTGCAAATTGCCGGTAGCGACCCTGTTGAGATGGCCGATGCCGCACGTATTAACGTGGAAAGCGGCGCCCAGATTATTGATATCAATATGGGGTGTCCGGCTAAAAAAGTGAATCGCAAGCTCGCAGGTTCAGCCCTCTTGCAGTACCCGGATTTAGTGAAGTCGATACTAACCGAGGTCGTCAATGCAGTGGACGTTCCTGTCACACTCAAGATTCGCACCGGCTGGGCTCCGGAACACCGTAACTGCGTAGAGATTGCCCAACTGGCTGAAGATTGTGGCATTCAGGCTCTGACCATTCATGGACGCACCCGCGCCTGTTTGTTCAATGGAGATGCTGAGTACGACAGTATTCGGGCAGTTAAGCAGAAAGTTTCCATTCCGATTATCGCGAATGGCGACATTACTGACCCGCATAAAGCCAGAGCTGTACTCGACTATACGGGGGCGGATGCCCTGATGATAGGACGTGCAGCTCAGGGAAGACCCTGGATCTTTCGGGAAATCCAGCATTATCTGGACACTGGGGAGCTGCTGCCCCCGCTGCCTCTGGCAGAGGTGAAGCGCTTGCTTTGTGCGCACGTTCGGGAACTGCACGACTTTTATGGTCAGGCAAAAGGGTACCGAATTGCGCGTAAACACGTATCCTGGTATCTCCAGGAACACGCTCCGGATGACCAGTTTCGGCGCACATTCAACGCCATTGAAGATTCCAGCGAACAGCTGGCGGCGTTGGAGGCATACTTCGAAAATTTTGCGTAAACAGAAATAAAGAGCTGACAGAACTATGTTCGAACAACGCGTAAATTCTGACGTACTGACCGTTTCTACCGTTAACTCTCAGGACCAGGTAACTCAAAAGCCCCTGCGTGACTCGGTTAAACAGGCACTGAAGAACTATTTTGCTCAATTGAATGGTCAGGATGTTAACGATCTCTATGAGCTGGTACTGGCTGAAGTAGAACAGCCCCTGTTGGACATGGTGATGCAATACACCCGCGGTAACCAGACCCGTGCTGCCCTGATGATGGGCATCAACCGTGGTACGCTGCGTAAAAAACTGAAAAAATACGGCATGAACTGATACTAATCAGCGAAATGTTTGTTTTAAAAGGCGCTACTCGGCATGGGGAAGCGCCTTTTTTATTGACGTCACACGGGAGGCTTTGGCGATGAACGCGAGATGTGAACCTGTCTATTTTGGCGATGAATCTAAAAAGATAATCCTGGGTGATGCGCTAACTGAACTGAAAAAACTACCATCTGAAAGCGTTGAGCTCATTTTTGCCGACCCTCCTTATAACATCGGGAAAGACTTTGACGGAATGGTGGAATCCTGGGATGAGGAAGCCTTTCTGGCGTGGTTGTTTGAGTGCATCGACGAGTGCCATCGCATTCTCAAACCGCACGGCACCATGTACATCATGAACAGTACGGAGAACATGCCGTATATTGACCTCAAATGCCGCCAGCTCTTTACTATCAAGAGCCGTATCGTGTGGTCATACGATAGTTCAGGGGTACAGGCCAAAAATTACTTTGGTTCGATGTATGAACCGATCCTGATGATGGTAAAAGATCAGAAAAACTACACATTTAATCGTGACGATATTCTGGTTGAAGCCAAAACCGGGGCTCAACGCGCGCTAATAGACTACAGAAAAAACCCGCCGCAGCCATACAATCAGAAAAAAGTGCCGGGAAATGTCTGGGAGTTCCCACGCGTTCGCTATCTGATGGACGAATACGAAAACCACCCCACCCAGAAACCCAAAGCCCTCCTGGAGCGTATAATTCTTGCATCCTCGAACCCAGATGACAGGGTACTGGATCCGTTTGCCGGCAGCTTCACCACCGGTGCCACCGCCGTGGAATTGGGTCGCAAGTTTGTCGGGATTGAGATCAATGTTGAATACGTAAAAATGGGGCTCAGAAGACTGAGTATCGGTTCTCATTTTTCAGAAATTGAGCTTGCCAAGGTGAAAAAACGTAAGACAAAAAACCTGTCTAAAAAGAGTCGATTGACGGCAAAGAGCGGCGATCTTTCAACAAAGTAAAGGCATTGTAAGTCTGCTTTTCAGGTTACAGATTTCGTGTATATTCCCTGCACGCTTAGGCATGAATACATAGGGTTTGGTAATGATTCGCAAGTATTGGTGGCTGGTTGTTTTTGCAGTATTCGTTTTTCTTTTTGATGCGCTGCTCATCCAATGGATAGAGCTGATGACAACAGAGCACGATAAGTGCCGGAATATGAACTCAGTGAATCCCCTTAAGCTGGTCAACTGCGTCGACCTCGAATAGCGCCACCAACCCCACTTCAGCAGCCGTCAGGCCTGGCGGCTAAAACTACCCCACCTGACTCTCACTCTGCGCTAATTGCCTTACGCTACCATCTGGGCTTAACATTTTTAATACATTATCAACTAATACTGGCGCTTGTTTATAAAGATCATAACTCATTGGATTAATGAGCCAGTTTTTAACAATGCCACTAAAACTCCCATGAAGAATAATTATTATAACGTCTAAATCAAGGCTGGTTGCGATAAGTCCGTCATCCATACATTTCTGCAAGGCAATGCGCATACCCAGATGATTGATACCAATTTTTTCACGAATAGCCTGTTCCGATATCATATCGTTATGGAATTCACATTTATGATATAAAATTTGCATTAATGCCTGCTGGCGAGGATTCTGCGCAATATATTGCAAACCCACAACTAACTTTTCACGCAGTCGCTGTAAAGGATTATCTCCCCAACGGCCAATAAGCTGGTCCTGAATAAGATCGCGCAATGGCGGTTGTTGTAACCATAGTTCATTAAACAATTGCGTCTTGTTTTCAAAATGCCAATACAGCGCCCCCCGCGTCACACTGGCGGCATCTGCAATGTCGTTTAGCGTCGTATTGCTTACGCCACGTGCGGCAAACTGTACAATCGCTGTTTCTATCAGGTGCTGCCGCGTTTTGAGGGCATCAGCTTTCGTTTTTCTGGCCATGGTTTCAGCTGTCTGAGGTAAGGGTAAGGTAGAGAATGATTAACTTTCTTATCTAATATTTGCTAAACGCAATAAATGTATCACTTAGCATTTATTTAAACGAGCCCTAAAAAATATTATTACTGACTTTGCACACAAATAAATAAAACAAATACCAACAATAAATACATTCATAAACCAAATGCTTATTTCAATTTGTGTTTATACGCATCATAGCATTGCTATTAACACCTCAATGAAACAACAGTCGATTAATCTCTTTTTGCTTTTACGTGCCGTGAATCGCCCCCATAAATAAGTATTACTTACATCGCTAGCTAATAATTTGTAGGATAGCCAACTATTATTTTCTCTTGTGCGCGTTATCGCCCCTGCGTTACCCGGTTAATAACGAGCGTTCGGTTTTTTAAGGAATTAAAATGACGAAAAATGCCAGGTTTTCACTCCTGCCCTCATTCATCATCGTCTCCGCTGCATTACTCGCCGGTTGTAACGATCAGGGAGAAACACAAGCTCATCCCGCAGAACCGCAGGTGACTGTCCATGTCGTCGAAAAGGCTCCTTTAGCCGTAACGACCGAATTACCCGGGCGCACAACGGCATTCCGAATTGCAGAAGTCCGTCCCCAGGTCAGCGGGATAGTGCTTAAACGAAATTTCACTGAGGGAAGCGATATTGAAGCCGGACAGTCGCTTTATCAGATCGATCCCGCGACTTACCAGGCCGACTATGACAGCGCCAAAGGTGAACTGGCGAAGAGTGAAGCGGCGGCTGCAATCGCGCATTTAACGGTAAAACGCTATGTGCCATTGGTTGGCACCAAGTACATCAGCCAGCAAGAGTACGATCAGGCAATTGCTGATGCTCGTCAGGCCGATGCCTCCGTGATCGCGGCAAAAGCGGCGGTCGAAGGCGCGCGTATCAATCTGGCCTACACAAAAGTGACATCGCCGATTAGCGGACGCATCGGTAAATCTAACGTCACCGAAGGCGCATTAGTCACGAATGGCCAGGCTACAGAGCTTGCTACCGTTCAACAGCTCGATCCCATTTACGTCGACGTAACACAGTCCAGTAACGACTTTATGCGCCTCAAACAGTCTGTTGAACAAGGGAGTCTGCATAAAGACAGCGCCAGCAGTACAGTCGAACTGGTGATGGAAAATGGTCAGTCATACCCGCTAAAAGGCTCTTTGCAGTTTTCTGATGTGACGGTTGATGAAAGCACCGGATCAATCACCCTCAGAGCCGTGTTCCCAAACCCAGAGCATACGCTGTTGCCGGGCATGTTTGTGCGCGCACGCATTGATGAAGGTGTTCAGCCAAATGCCATTCTCGTTCCGCAGCAGGGGGTAACGCGTACGCCTCGCGGCGATGCCACCGTAATGGTCGTCAATAACAAGAGTCAGGTTGAGTCTCGCGCAGTCGTTGCCGCACAAGCCATTGGCGACAAATGGCTTATCAGCGAAGGCCTGCAACCGGGTGACAAAGTTATCGTGAGCGGTTTACAGAAAGCACGTCCAGGCGTTCAGGTTAAAGCAACCGCCGATACCGAAACTCCTGCCATGAAAGCCCAATAAGGTAACCGGACATGGCTAACTTTTTTATCAGGCGTCCTATCTTTGCCTGGGTACTGGCTATCATTCTGATGATGGCGGGTGCTCTGGCAATCATGCAACTGCCCGTGGCACAGTACCCGACCATTGCGCCTCCTGCGGTCGCCATTTCTGCCACCTATCCTGGTGCAGATGCGCAGACGGTTCAGGATACAGTCACACAGGTTATCGAACAGAATATGAATGGTATCGATAACCTGATGTATATGTCCTCCACCAGCGACTCAGCCGGGAGTGTGACTATTACGCTGACTTTCCAGTCCGGTACCGATCCCGATATCGCGCAAGTACAGGTGCAAAATAAACTGCAGCTCGCCACTCCGTTACTGCCGCAAGAAGTTCAGCAGCAAGGGATCAGCGTCGAGAAATCGAGTAGCAGCTTTTTGATGGTCGCGGGTTTTGTTTCTGACAACCCACAAACCACACAGGATGACATTTCCGACTACGTCGCTTCGAACGTTAAAGACTCAATCAGCCGTCTGAATGGCGTGGGTGACGTGCAGCTGTTTGGTGCACAATACGCCATGCGCATCTGGCTGGATGCAAACTTATTGAACAAATATCAGCTCACGCCGGTTGATGTGATCAATCAGTTGAAGGTACAGAACGATCAGATTGCCGCAGGTCAGTTAGGGGGGACGCCTGCATTACCTAACCAGCAGTTGAACGCCTCTATCATTGCGCAAACGCGACTGAAAGACCCTGAAGAGTTCGGAAAAGTGACTTTACGTGTGAACAGCGATGGTTCGGTTGTTCACCTGAAAGACATCGCGCGCATCGAGTTGGGTGGGGAAAACTACAACGTCGTGGCGCGTATTAACGGTAAGCCTGCATCCGGCCTTGGAATCAAGCTGGCAACCGGGGCAAACGCGCTGGATACCGCTAACGCCATCAAAGCCAAGCTGGTTGAACTGCAACCATTCTTCCCGCAGGGAATGAAGGTGGTCTACCCGTACGACACGACGCCGTTTGTGACCATCTCCATTCATGAAGTGGTAAAAACGCTGTTTGAAGCGATTGTGCTGGTGTTCCTGGTCATGTATTTGTTCCTGCAAAACATCCGGGCAACGCTCATTCCAACCATCGCTGTCCCCGTCGTATTGTTGGGCACATTCGCCGTACTTGCCGCGTTTGGCTACTCGATAAACACCCTGACGATGTTCGGCATGGTGCTCGCCATCGGTCTATTGGTCGATGATGCGATAGTGGTGGTGGAAAACGTGGAACGCGTGATGATGGAAGATAATCTGCCGCCCAAAGAGGCGACGGAAAAGTCCATGTCACAAATACAGGGGGCATTGGTTGGTATTGCCATGGTGCTGTCTGCGGTATTTATCCCGATGGCCTTCTTTGGTGGTTCAACTGGGGCTATCTATCGGCAGTTCTCCATTACCATCGTTTCCGCCATGGCGCTTTCTGTACTGGTAGCGCTGATCCTGACTCCTGCGCTTTGTGCAACATTGTTGAAGCCGGTATCGGCTGAGCATCACGAGAAAAAAAACGGTTTCTTTGGCTGGTTTAATGCCAAATTCGATCACAGCGTCAATCACTATACTAATAGCGTCAGCGGTATTGTGCGTAAAACAGGGCGTTACCTTGTCGTCTATCTGATCATCGTGATCGGAATGGCGGTTCTGTTTATGCGCCTGCCGACCTCCTTCCTGCCAGAGGAGGATCAGGGTGTGTTTATGACAATGATTCAACTTCCGGCAGGAGCTACGCAAGAGCGCACCCAGAAAGTACTGGATCAGGTTACTCAGTACTACCTGACTAATGAGAAAGCTAACGTCGAAAGCGTCTTCACGGTTAACGGTTTTAGCTTCAGCGGTCAGGGGCAAAACTCAGGTCTGGCATTCGTTAGCCTCAAGCCCTGGGATGAACGTAGCGGCGAGGAAAATAGTGTTGAAGCGGTCATTGCACGCGCCACACGCGCGTTCAGCCAGATCCGCGATGGGTTAGTCTTCCCTTTCAACATGCCGGCTATTGTTGAACTGGGTACCGCAACCGGCTTCGATTTTGAGCTGATCGATCAGGGCGGTCTGGGACATACGGCATTAACGCAAGCACGTAACCAACTGCTGGGTATGGTGGCTAAACACCCAGACTTGTTAGTCCGCGTGCGCCCGAACGGCCTGGAAGATACTCCGCAGTTTAAGCTGGATGTTGATCAGGAGAAAGCACAGGCACTGGGGGTATCGCTGTCTGATATCAACGAAACTATCTCCGCATCACTGGGCGGCTATTACGTCAATGACTTTATTGACCGCGGTCGTGTGAAAAAAGTGTACGTTCAGGGGGATGCAAAATACCGCATGCTGCCAGCGGACATCAATAATCTGTATATCCGCAGCTCCAATGGCGAAATGGTTCCGTTCTCTGCGTTCAGTGCATCACATTGGATTTATGGTTCACCGCGACTGGAACGTTACAACGGTATGCCATCCATGGAAATATTGGGCGAAGCGGCACCAGGGCGAAGCACTGGTGAAGCAATGGCGCTGATGGAAAGTCTGGCGGAAAAACTGCCGAATGGTATTGGTCATGACTGGACGGGTATGTCTTATCAGGAAAGGCTGTCGGGTAACCAGGCGCCTGCGCTGTATGCCATCTCGTTAATCGTAGTATTCCTTTGCCTTGCCGCATTGTATGAAAGCTGGTCTATTCCGTTCTCGGTGATGCTGGTTGTACCGCTCGGTGTTGTAGGCGCATTGTTAGCAGCATCACTGCGCGGGATGAATAACGATGTTTATTTCCAGGTTGGCTTACTAACCACTATCGGCCTCTCGGCTAAGAACGCCATCCTGATCGTCGAGTTTGCCAAAGACCTGATGGATAAAGAAGGCAAGGGGTTGATTGAAGCGACGCTGGAGGCATCGCGTATGCGTCTTCGTCCTATCCTGATGACATCCCTGGCCTTTATTCTGGGGGTTATGCCTCTGGTTATCAGTCACGGAGCAGGTAGTGGTGCACAGAATGCGGTCGGTACAGGTGTTATGGGAGGAATGCTGACCGCAACATTGTTGGCTATCTTCTTCGTCCCCGTCTTCTTTGTTGTCGTGAGACGGCGTTTTAGTCGGCACAACGATTAATTTGTAAAATAAAGGCGTCTACGGACGCCTTTTTTACCTACGATGCTCCTCTTTATTTATTAGTAAGATAGCCATTTATTTCATTTAAACTATCCCTCTAAACTCGCCTACGACCTTTCTTTTTATCCATTATTTTTACAATCCACATGAATTGAGATTATTCCTCATGTCAGTCCTTTTTTAAGAAGTGGTAAAATAATCACCGAGTTCGCAGATGGCTTAGCGTTTGTCTTTGCTTAATTAGCGAAACGCTTATTTTGAGGTAACACCATGAAAAGATTAATATCCGTTGCATTGCTTACCGCATTCCTGGCTGGCTGTGCACACGATTCTCCTTGCGTACCTGTATACGACGATCAGGGGCGCCTGGTTCATACCAATACCTGTATGAAAGGCACTACCCAGGATAACTGGGAAACAGCCGGAGCCATCGCCGGTGGTGCTGCAGCCGTTGCCGGACTGACACTTGGGATTGTCGCCCTGACCAAATAAATCATCTCAAAAGCGCGGTTATTACCGCGCTTTGAGCACTAAGCATAAAATCTACATATAAGACAAAACGTTGCTTAATAGCGACTGACATATAATAAAATTATTATAGATTTCCCTCACACATCCACGATTTAAAATTAGCATTTTTTCTGTTTTTCGTTACACCACAGTTTCTTTTCATTATTCTCACGCCATTAATATTAACGCCAGAAATCGTTATCACGCGTCCTGTCTGATTTTTAAATTTTTTGCGCCGAAATGTGGCTTACGTTTCAATTTTGCACCACTTCAGGGCGCTACATTTATTTTTTCCTGTCTACACTCTGCATATTGCGTCGAATAATCAGGCGCAAAAAACTGGCACTACCTTTGCTTAAAAGAGTATGGCCAAAGCCACAGACAGGTAAAAGACGTTTTCAGAACGTTTCCATAACAATAATTCCTCCACACAGGATGCTCTATGAAAAAGATGATAATCGCCAGCCTGGCTGCGGCCGGCGTGCTGCTTGCTGTTGCAAATCAGGCGCATGCCGGCGCAACACTTGATGCCGTAAAGAAAAAAGGGTTTGTGCAATGTGGGATCAGCGACGGCTTGCCTGGCTTTTCTTATGCCGATGCAAGCGGCAAGTTCTCGGGTATTGATGTTGATATATGTCGTGGCGTTGCCTCCGCCGTATTTGGCGATGATAGCAAAGTAAAATATACCCCGCTCACCGCCAAGGAACGCTTTACTGCATTACAGTCTGGTGAAGTCGACATGCTCTCTCGTAATACCACGTGGACCTCCTCTCGTGATGCCGGTATGGGTATGTCCTTCACTGGCGTAACGTATTATGACGGCATTGGTTTTCTTACCCACAATAAAGCAGGTCTGAAGAGCGCTAAAGAGCTGGATGGCGCAACGGTCTGTATTCAGGCGGGAACCGATACCGAACTGAACGTGGCCGACTACTTTAAAGCCAACAATATGAAGTACACCCCCGTCACCTTTGACCGCTCGGATGAATCAGCCAAAGCTCTGGAATCTGGACGTTGCGATACGCTGGCTTCCGACCAGTCTCAGCTGTATGCCCTACGCATCAAGCTGAGCAATCCTGCGGAGTGGATCGTCCTGCCAGAAGTTATTTCTAAAGAACCGCTGGGACCTGTCGTACGTCGTGGGGACGATGAGTGGTTCTCCATTGTTCGCTGGACGCTGTTCGCCATGCTGAATGCGGAAGAAATGGGTGTTAACTCGAAAAACGTCGATGAAAAAGCGGCTAATCCAGCAACTCCGGATATGGCTCACCTGTTGGGTAAAGAAGGTGATTATGGCAAGGATCTGAAGCTTGATAACAAATGGGCCTACAACATTATCAAGCAGGTTGGTAACTATTCGGAGATCTTTGAACGTAACGTAGGATCGGAAAGTCCGCTGAAGATCAAACGTGGACAGAACAACCTCTGGAATAACGGTGGCATCCAATATGCGCCACCGGTGCGCTAACGCGTAGTGATGTAACGGGCGCCGCAACTGCGGCGCTCAGCCCAGAGTCATAGTTACTGAGGTTTTCTTATGTTCCATCGCCGCTCAACCGTAAAAGGATCGTTATCCTTTTCTAACCCTGCGGTCCGCGCCTGGTTATTTCAAATACTCGCCGTCATTGCGGTTATCAGCATTGCGGTCTATCTCATTCATAACACGATAAATAACCTGAACAATAGCGGTATTACCTCGGGGTTTTCTTTTCTCGATCGCAGCGCCGGATTTGGTATTGTCCAGCATCTGATTGATTATGAGCAAGGCGATACGTATGGTCGTGTCTTTGTGGTCGGCCTGCTCAATACGCTGTTAGTTTCTGCATTGTGTATTGTTTTCGCATCAATTCTCGGTTTCTTTCTCGGACTGGCACGCCTGTCAGATAACTGGTTATTGCGAAAACTCTCGACGATCTACATCGAAACGTTCCGCAATATACCGCCGCTGCTGCAGATCTTCTTCTGGTATTTCGCCGTATTACGTAACCTGCCCGGCCCACGTCAGGCCGTTAACGCGCTGGATTTAGTGTTTCTGAGTAACCGGGGACTGTATATTCCGGCACCGCAAATGGGAGAAGGTTTCTTTGCTTTTTGCGCCGCTGTTATTATCGCTATCACCGTCACTATCGGGCTATTTCGCTACAACAGAATGCACCAAACCAAAACCGGTCAGCTACGCCGGACCTGGCCCACGGCTCTGGTGCTAATCGTGCTTTTACCGGTGATTTCACAGTGGCTGTTTGGCGCAGCCCTTCACTGGGATATCCCCGCGCTTCGCGGTTTTAACTTCCGTGGTGGTATGGTGCTTATTCCCGAACTGGCGGCACTGACTCTGGCGCTTTCGGTGTACACCTCGGCATTTATTGCAGAAATTATTCGGGCGGGAATTCAGGCCGTTCCTTATGGCCAACATGAAGCCGCACGCTCGCTGGGTCTGCCAAATCCGGTGACGCTACGCCAGGTAATCATCCCACAGGCGCTACGCGTCATCATTCCCCCACTGACCAGCCAGTACCTGAATATCGTCAAGAATTCTTCTCTTGCGGCCGCCATTGGCTATCCGGACATGGTTTCACTGTTTGCCGGCACGGTACTCAATCAAACAGGGCAAGCCATTGAAACGATCGCCATCACCATGTCGGTATACCTGATCATTAGTCTGAGTATTTCTTTGCTGATGAATATTTATAACCGCCGTATTGCACTGATTGAGCGCTAAGGAGCCATGATGACAAAAGCCCTGCTGTCTCACCCCTCACGCCAGCGCAGTAATCCGGCAAGCCGCAGCCTACTCTGGGTGCGTAAAAACCTGTTCTCCAGTTGGTCAAATAGCCTGCTCACCCTACTATGCATATGGCTGATTTGGTCATTTCTTCCGCCACTGTTGAACTGGGTATTCTTTCAGGCCAACTGGGTCGGTTCAACCCGAGCAGACTGCACCAAAGCCGGAGCCTGCTGGGTGTTCATTCATGAACGCTTCGGGCAATTCATGTATGGACTTTATCCCCACGATCAGCGCTGGCGCGTAAATCTGGCCCTGATAATTGGTTTGCTGTCTATCGTTCCCATGTTCTTGAAAACAATCCCGCATCGTGGCCGCTATATCGCCGTCTGGGCCGTCGTTTATCCAGTGGTGGTTTGGTGGCTGATGTACGGGGTTTTTTTCGGGCTGGAGCGCGTAGAAACCCGGCAGTGGGGTGGATTAACACTGACGCTAATTATCGCATCCGTGGGGATTGCAGGCGCGCTTCCATGGGGCATTTTACTGGCGCTGGGACGTCGTTCCCATATGCCAGTCGTGCGGGTTTTATCCGTCATTTTCATTGAGTTCTGGCGCGGTGTGCCGTTGATTACCGTTCTGTTTATGTCCTCGGTCATGCTTCCTCTGTTTATGTCCGAAGGAACCAGTATCGACAAGCTTATCCGAGCGCTGGTCGGCGTTATTCTTTTCCAGTCGGCTTATGTCGCAGAAGTGGTTCGCGGGGGGCTACAAGCCCTGCCAAAAGGTCAGTATGAAGCCGCCGAATCACTGGCGCTAGGGTACTGGAAAACGCAAGGGCTGGTCATTCTTCCGCAAGCCCTCAAGCTGGTTATCCCTGGCCTGGTTAACACGATTATCGCCCTGTTCAAGGATACCAGTCTGGTCATTATCATCGGTCTATTTGATCTCTTCAGTAGCGTGCAGCAGGCAACTGTGGACCCTGCGTGGCTGGGGATGTCGACAGAGGGATATGTTTTCGCTGCACTGATTTACTGGATCTTCTGTTTCAGTATGTCGCGTTACAGCCAACATCTGGAAAAACGTTTTAACACCGGGCGTACACCGCACTGAGGAATTTATGAGCCAATTATTAATGCCGTCTACCGACGCGATGATTACGCTGGAAAACGTCAACAAATGGTACGGGCAATTTCACGTCCTGAAGAACATCAACCTGAAAGTAAA
The DNA here is from genome assembly GCF_030333885.1 of Citrobacter sp. Cf132. Classification (NCBI taxonomy): domain Bacteria; kingdom Pseudomonadati; phylum Pseudomonadota; class Gammaproteobacteria; order Enterobacterales; family Enterobacteriaceae; genus Citrobacter; species Citrobacter sp. Cf132. The sequence continues at coordinate 785 of NZ_JAOWFA010000061.1, read as the reverse complement.
ACAGGGAGAGCGCATCGTATTATGCGGGCCTTCCGGTTCGGGTAAATCGACAACCATCCGCTGCATTAACCATCTGGAAGAGCATCAGCAAGGACGTATTGTGGTGGATGGAATTGAACTCAATGAGGACATCCGCAATATTGAGCGCGTCAGGCAAGAAGTCGGCATGGTCTTTCAGCACTTTAATCTTTTTCCCCATTTGACGGTCCTGCAGAACTGCACGCTGGCACCTGTCTGGGTGCAAAAGATGCCGAAAAAAGAGGCAGAGGCTTTGGCAATGCACTATCTTGAGCGGGTCCGCATTGCTGAACATGCGCATAAATATCCCGGGCAAATCTCTGGCGGGCAACAACAGCGCGTGGCCATTGCACGCTCGCTGTGTATGAAACCCAAAATCATGTTATTTGATGAACCCACATCAGCGTTAGATCCTGAAATGGTAAAAGAAGTGCTGGATACCATGATAGGTCTGGCACAATCGGGCATGACCATGCTATGTGTAACCCATGAAATGGGCTTTGCCCGCACAGTAGCTGACCGGGTGATCTTTATGGATCTTGGCGAGATTGTGGAACAGGCACCACCGGATGAGTTTTTTGCTCATCCCAAATCTGAACGCACACGCGCCTTCTTGTCGCAGGTTATCCATTAAATTTCAACGAACTGAAAGCAAAAAGGCCACCCTAATGGATGGCCTTTTTGCTGATTTGATGCCTGGCAGTTTATGGCGGGCGTCCTGCCCGCCACCCTCCGGGCCGTTGCTGCGCAACGTTCAAATCCGCTCC
>NZ_JAOWFA010000060.1:0-15538 GCF_030333885.1 Citrobacter sp. Cf132 | reverse complement strand
GGTTGAGAAGCGGTGTAAGTGAACTGCAGTTGCCATGTTTTACGGCAGTGAGAGCAGAGATAGCGCTGATGTCCGGCAGTACTTTTACCGTTACGCACCACGCCTTCAGTAGCTGAGCAGGAGGGACAACTGATGGAGATGGAAGCCACGGGAGCACCTCAAAAACACAATCATACACTAAATCAGTAAGTTGGCAGCATCACCCCTTCCTGGCTGTTGAAAAAGACTACGCTGCTTAAATTTTAAATGAGCATCCTCAAGCCGAATAACTTAAAGGATGCTCTTCAAATTTTAATAAGAATTATCAACAGCAAAAAACCTCATAAAAAACACTACTCATTTAATTTCCAAAATTAAGATGAACATTAATAACCACCATTATATTACATGATCTTTTCCATATCCTATAGCATTACTCTCTATAGTATTAATATCTGAGCCTCTAATTATCTCCTTTATACAGATTAGCTCCAATATGGATAAATATTATTGTCAAAATGGTTAATCCACATCACATTGGATAACCTTAACGTCCCTATGTTCCGTTAAGTTAAGAATAACCTTAAGCAAACCAAATCAGATACCCCCTAATAAAACAAAAATAAATTTGAATACCGTAAAATCTGGTGTCATTAATATCTTGAAAACAACAAAAAAGGAGATAAATAATGATATCAAGAGAAAATAATAAAAATAACCTATTCCGTGTAAAGTCTAAAAATGGTGTCCTTCGTTGTCTTAAGGCTGGCATGGATATAAATATGTGCAATAGTAAAGGTCAAACTGCTCTTTTTACCTGTAATGTACCTGAAGCTATACAGGCAATGATTGACGCTGACATTGACATTCACCACTTGGATAATGACGGTAATAATGCATTATTCTATGCTCAAAATGTTGAAACAGTGGAACTTCTTGTCAGCAATGGTATTAATGTTAACCACCGGAATAAGTCAGGCACCCTTGCGATTCAATATATTGATGTTTCACCAGGGTTAGTAAAATATCTTATAAAAGCAGGACTAGATATCCATACCAAAGATAGCTATGGCAACTCCTTTCTTTTCATTCCATTTGAAGGATATGTATACGATGCACTCATTGAGGCTGGTTGCGACATTAATCATAAAAATTTAAGCGGGCAGACAGCATTCGATTACTGGCAGTCAGAAAACCACAGCATAGCTGGTAAATATACTCACTGGGAATCTAAAAACGATAACTACATTCGTTTTCTTATCCGTAATATTCATCTTAAAGACAGTTCAAAAATTGTATTCACGAACATTACATTTAAATCAATTGAGCTGTTGTCGTTACTTATAAAGCAAAAAAATGAATTTGAGATAAGTGATAAGTGCATTATCACACCAACAAATGCCGACGTTAAAAAATTAATTTTACAACTAAAGAAACTGACAGACATTAGTCATGTTTGGTTTTACATAAACAGTACATATCTACTGACGCACTATGCAGGAAGACTGCTAATTAAATGGTTAATACGTAATGATATAAAAGTTGATATAGAATCGCTAAAAGAACGCTACTTTTATGAAGAAATCCTCCAGGACAAATTACAGAGAGAGCAAAAGGTTTTACGAACAACGCTTCAACCAGTTACCTGTAAAGCAATTACAAAAAAAAGATTATGAATTGAATCTGCCTGAACACTCTCCCCTTGGCTTTAACCTTTAGTTAGATAGCCAAGGGGCACTAACATCATTAATTTAATACAAAGCCCCACATTGCACCTTTGCACTTTGATAAATTTATTTTTTAAAACACCCTCATCGCCAATTCATACTATATCAATCACCACTCTCAAACCAAATCAATCAAATAAAACACAGCACTTTTTGATAAAAATAAAATAACAATGAAAAACAACACCTTATATGAAATATAATAAAAATATATCTATTTAATTAAATAAATATAAAAATATATTTGCATTTTGTTTATTTAATAATATATATTTCCTTTGTTAATTAAATAAAGGAGAACTAAAATGAATAAAACAAACTATCCAAGCCTGACTAACTATCTCGCCAAAACAAAAAAGAACGCAGATCTTTATAGATTATATAATCCACAATTTTCTTTTTTCTGCAAAAGTGACACTCAGGAGCAAAGATTTTATTTCGATTATTTCTCAAGACATATGGTCTCGAAGAGAAATATTTTAACCGTATTCTCTATCTATACATTCACCTCTTATAACATGAACAAAAAAGAGACAATAAAAAATTTCATTCGATTTCTCAAAACGACGAATGAAAGTACATTCCATAATGCTTTTTCATTTCGCGGTGGTAACATTTTGTATGTAAGCAACAAAAACATGTTGAAAGAGATCTCATGGTTTTCACTCGCTCGAATTTACGAAGACATTAAAAAAATAAAGGAATATAAAACCAACCATGACAACTATATCAGATTAGTCGCTTAACAGAGGAGAAAAATTATGAATAACAACGCAATAAATGCATTACTCTCTTGTAAAACTCCAAAAGACATTCAGGCTTGCATTAATGCAGGCTCCGATATTAATACACTGGATTCGTTTGGAAGAAATATACTGTTTTACTGTAAAAACCCAAGAATGATTGACACTCTGGTTAAAGCAGGAATAGATTTTAACCATGCTGACAACTATGGTCACAATGTTTTGTTTAACCAGCGAAATCCTCACATACTGAAAAAATTGATTGATTCCGGCGTAGATATACACCACAAAAATGGTCTCGGCCAAACCTGTTTATGCTCGTTAGCTGATAATATATCCTGTTGCAAAACCCTGATCAATGCTGGAATTAAGGTCAACAATGTGGATAAATGCGGAAGAACAATACTTTTTTACGTAAAAAATCACTCTATCTTTGATTTGATGGTACAGGCCGGTTGCGATATAAACCACAGAGATAACCAGGGTCACGGTATTTTTGAAATTTGCTATTCATTAGGCGATTTCAAAGCCAAAATGCTCATTCGTCATATTAGTATGAAGGATAGCAGTCCAGTAATTTTCAACTACCTCAACAGCGAAAGTCTGCAGATAATGGATTTGCTTCAGAAGAAAAACCTTAACTTTACTATCTCTGATAACTGCCAGGTTTATCTAAGTGCCAATGAAAATGAAATGAGCTCTTTCTTCAGTGAACTAAAGAAGAAGACAGATATCAGCAACACACATTTTCGCCATATTGTACTGCGAGGTTATGATTTACGCGGGGACATTGAAACCATTAAATGGTTTATCCGCAATGATATCAAAATAGATAAAAAACAACTGGAACAGCATATTCGACATGATGAGATTTGTAAATATATAGCAGAACATGAGAGAAATAAACTTAGCGAAATTATGAAACAAACAATCTCTTTAATGCCAGTAAAACGTAGATTGTAACCTCCGCCCCTCCTCACTGTCATAATGAATTTAATATGAACCCTATTATTACCCAGAGCAGATTACCTAATTAGCAATCTGCTCCACCTCTCTTATTTATAAATTTCGACACTGCCTTGACTTATTTTACCAATACGCTAACTGTAGATCATGAACACATTTTAAAAAAGGTTAGATATGCATAAAAATGAAAGTAAAGAAGATCTATCAAGAAGCTCAAGAAGAGGTAAATTCCAAACAGCAAAATATTCACCTAATGAAGTTCGAACTCACTGCGTCAGCGTTCGGTTAAACGAAGAAGAATTATCTATTCTCGATAGTAAAAGAGGCCCTTATAAAAAAGGGGAATGGCTAAGAATGGCATCCCTCAACAAACTCCCACCGGTATTACCTGAAATCAATCGTGAAGCATGGATTAAACTCGGCAACCTTTCACAGGATTTAAACCGCCTGCTGAATCATCTCGACAGCAAAAGCCCTGACAGCGAACTAACCCATACAGAACTCTTCGCCCTGCGCAGACAAATCAAAACTCTCAGGGATCACCTTATTCCATCAACCTTTCTGGATCCAACTCAATGAAAGGTATGCAGAAAATAAAGCGGGGTAAACAGTTCGCAGGTGTGGTTCTCTATAGCCTTAAGTCAGGATCTCACCACAAAATCACGCCTTATATTATCGGTGGTAATATGGCCGGAAGTTCGGTGGCTGCGCTTATCAGTGAGTTTGAAAGTTCTAAACAATTGCGTCCCGATGTCGCTAAACCTGTCTGGCATAATTCACTTCGCCTGCCAAGGGGAGAAACACTGTCAGCCAGACAGTGGGCGGCATTCGCCGACGATTATATGACCCGGATGGGGTTCACTGAAACGCACCTTCGCTGTTATATCCTTCACGACGATACCAACGGGCAGCATATCCATATCATTGCGAGTCGCATTAACGTGGTCGGTGGAAAACTGTACCTGGGGAAAAATGAAAATCTCATCAGCACCCGCATTATCAGCGAGCTGGAGCGAATACACGGACTCACTGAAACAACACCTGCAATCAGTAGTCGCCCTCAGGCTAAAAGAAAACCCTCACGCAATGAGCTGATGATGGCAGAGCGAACAGCAGCTCCCTGCCCTAAGTCTCAGTTGCAGACCCTGATTGATAATGTCTTAACGCATCGTCCCGATTTACTGACTTTTATCGACATGCTGGAACGGAAAGGTGTGACCTGTAAACCCAATATCGCGTCGACGGGAAAAATGAATGGATTTTCATTTCAGTACCAGGGCATTGCCTTTAAAGCGTCTCAGCTTGGAAAAAAGTATGGCTGGTCTTCTCTGCAAACACAGATTGATTTTACACCAGAGCACCTGGCTTTACTGAAAAAAGAGCAACAGCAGACTGTGCCAGTACCAGTACCAGTACCAGTACCATCATGCGAGTCTGAAGAACAGGCTGCAAACCGGGAAACGATTCTGGAGAAAATCCTTCAGCTTGAAGAAAAAATTCGTCTGGAACGACAACAGGAAACAGTGAGTGTCATTCAACTCAGGAGCAAACTGCACAATACAGCTCGTCAGATACCCCGCCAGCGTCGTCTGTATTCGTGGCTAGTATTTCTCGGCCATATTGTGGCACTTCTCAGGCGCAGGGGCATGTCTCTGTTACATGCCACTGCACATCCTTTCCACCAAATCCTGCACCTGCATCTTCTGATACCCTGCCATTCCATGACAACAAATCCCGCTAAAGAACAATTAGTTACAAACAACCACCATCCTGCACCGTAAGTTTACCAGTCTATACTTTAGTAATAGTCAACAAAACATTGATCGTTTATATAGATCAATAATCTAGTTATGATAGTTATAACCTATTAACAGAGATCCATCGATCGGTACAAGCAATTTTACTAAAGCGGATCATTCATCGAAAATGTTCAAAAATACATCACCTTAAATCAGGCCACGGAGTCATGATGGATAATAAAACGATTAGCTGCCCCTTCTGCTTTACACAAAGCCCGCACGGCGTGCAGATTTGCAAAGGCTGCCATGCAAAAGTGGCCTATGGTGAAAGTCCGCTCAGTGTGGCATTCCTGTTTCAATTCGTGGCATTCGGTCTCGCCTGGTTAGTATTTTCATTGACTGGCAGCACTCCTGTCTCAGTCATTACGTTTTTTGCCAGCATCATTATTCTTATCTGCATTATTAAAAAGAAATATGCAGACAGAGTTGTTTTTATACGGTGATATTAATTTCATACCACTGCAAACATAAAAAATTAATATGAGAGAACTTATGAACAGATTCATGATTTCTGTGTTTTTTATTTCTGCTTTACTTATTTCTGGCTGTTCAACATCAGGCAACCAGCATCTAAAAAAAGAAACATCACAAAGTCTGCAGTCGAAAATTATCAAAAATAAAACGACGAAATCAGAAATCATTACCGCATTAGGTGAGCCCGAAACCAAAACTACACTTGATAGTGGCAATGAAGAATGGACTTATTCAATGGATAACAATCAGTTTGATGCCACCACATTCATTCCAGTGGTCGGGTTGCTGACAGGCGGTTCACAGACGCAGGCCAAAACGCTGGAAATCGAATTTAAAGGCGAAACGGTCAGCAAGTGGACGTTCTCTGAAAATAAAAGCAGGATGAATACGGGTCTGATTCAATAACTCACCTTATAGCCAGGAATCTATTTATGAAAACCTATGCCGTTATCACACTCGTTACCGCTGCCTTGTTGCTTAGTGGCTGTAACAGCGAGCCTTCCGAACAGGATATTTACACTGCTATGGATAAGGTCGTTGCGCAGGCGAATGCTTTCGTCAAATCCATAGCAGGTAAGGATGTCCCGAAAGACGCACTGAGCGAATTAAAATCAGTCAAAAAGCATGACTGCGTAGAAGTATCTGATAAAAGCTATAAATGTAATGTGACTGCTGTTGTCGATAACGAAAAGCGTACTGCTGCTGTAACTCTTGTCAAAACGGATGATGGCTGGCAGGTAGTTGACAAATAAGACCACCGTAAAGTAATCCCGACAGGCAGGACACCGAATGGGTGGTTCCTGCCTTTTTTATGCTATGTAGTGTCCTACCGGAAACGCCTGTTCCATTTATCTCCATCATCCAGTATCCCATGCCTTATCCACACCGCTGTCGCTGTCACAGTCTTTTCCTGATCACTGAGCCTGGCGGAGTATAAGCCAGAGAACCGGCAATGCGTTTCTTTTCATACTGTGAAAGCAAATCAGCATAAATATGCTCTGCTTCATCCAGATTGCCTGAAATATAATTCACGAGCGAATTCAGGCAATGCAACAATGTGTCACTGTTTGCGAGTTGCCTGAGCAGAGGGGCCTTTAGGGTAGAAACGACACCCATAAACATCTGCATGATATTATCAACGTGATAACACGAATTGCGATATTGCGCCCGTGAATAAAAATACTTCAGATGGTATCCAGCGAAAAGCACATAAAGATTTCTGTAAAAAGCATTGTTATTAACACTGTCGCGATGATGTGTTATATATTTATCAACAACAAATATAAACTTTTCTTCCTGAGATGAAACACAAATATTACTCATAACTCTCTCCTTTTTTGTTTTTATAATTAAGTACTATCACCTTTAAGATTTAAATCAATACAAAACTGAAAATATTTTATTTTAAAATAATAAATAGTTATTCTGTTAATACTGGAAACAGCTTTCGCTGTTGCAATGTTGAGTCCGATCGATTGCAGTACCACTTTCTTTTTTCAAAAGCCAGGTAGTTTCCAGATTTCAGATAAAACCCCCTCAGGAATTTTTTTGAGAGAGTGCTACGCACTGGCTCACGCCCCCGACGACAGATATATGTTGATTATTTTTACCCGTCAGATGAAAACTCAACGTTTAATCTCCCTTGCAGCGCCGCTGAGTGCCCTCAGCACTCACTCGCTGAAGCAGAAAGGATTTTTCCGAAGGGGTTCCGGCGTGAGCCGTATTAAGTTAACGGGTAAATCATGTAGTCGGGTCCACTCTTTCGCAAAACTCAGCAGTCTGAACCTCCGCGCGAAGCGTATTTGTGCTGAGAGTTAAACTCAGCTGTCTGAACTTCTGCGCGAAGCGTATTTCTACTGACAGCTAAACCCGGCTGTCTGAACTCCTACGCGAAGCGTGTTTGTGCTGAGAGTTAAACTCAGCTGCCGGAACTTCTGCGCGAAGCGTATTTCTACTGACAGCTAAACACGGCTGTCTGAACTCCTGCGCGAAGCGTGTTTGTGCTGAGAGTTAAACTCAGCTGCCGGAACTTCTGCGCGAAGCGTATTTCTACTGATAGTTAAACACTGTAGCAATGTTCTGAAGCCCAGTGGCGCACCACACAGGTGCGCAGGCTTCACTTAAGGAATAATATTACGAAAGAAAATCAGCAATGGCAGTGTTTATCAAACTGTGTACAAAAGAATTTTGTGTCAGTCTAAAGCAAAATTTCGGTTTCTTGTTTCTTTATCACTCTTTTATCTTGCAAATCTAAAACAAAAATTAATAAATTATATCAATAAGTTAAAACACAATTACAGTTATATTTTTCAGAACCAAAAATTATTAATTACATAACAAGTGATGGTGAAATTTAGCACCCTTCGTAATAACTCTGACAACCCTTAATTTTACATTAAAAAAGAATAAGCACAGAGCAATAAATATAATATTTTTTAAAATTTTATTACTAATAATATTGACAAACAAATTTAATATGCCATATCTGTTATCACAATAATAAAAAAGGAGCCATTATGTCAAACACAAGTGTTATGTTAACTAAAGAACAAAAAGCAATTATTGCAGAAGCATTAGATGTTATGCCCGAAGATCTGGAAGAAATAAAAGTTAAAGCAAGTGCCTGTAAAAAGACATCCTTTCGTGACGATTTTTCGATGGTCTTTAAAGATAATACGGCCACACTCGCCAGAATGGATCTGACACCAACGGCATTCAGAATTGTTCTTTATCTTTTCTCAGCCATTGATTATGGAAATATTATCCCTGACTTTTCACAGTCACGTACCGCCAGAGAGTTAGGACTGAATAAATCGAATGTTTCACGTGCATTCAGGGAATTATTTGAGAGGAAAATACTGATCCGTAATGCTGAAGATGGTCAGGTTTACCTGAATTCTAATCTATGCGTAAAAGGTATTCCTCATCGTTTCAATGAAGATCTGATGGATAAATTCAGTAAATCCAGACTTGAGACTGAAGATTTTGCCACTTCATTCAACTTTTATCGCGCAGGGCGCAAAACAAAGCCTGTAAAAAAATCCAGAAACAGATATCCAACTGACGGCATTCCCTTTTAAAAGACATAACAGCGCGGTGATTTTACGCCCCACACCAGCGAAAAACTTAACAAAATAAAAGATATCTTTATGAAGCAAAGACTCCCTGCTTACCTTTACCAGAATAAATTATCAGATGAACAACGCAATCTGAACAATACTGCTCACAATGTGTTTTGGCTTCTCACATTAATCGCTTCATACACACCAGATAAAAACACTGTTTACCTGAACTTTCACCGTGCAACATCCATCGCACAGCAGGAAGAGATACATATTACGCCAGCCCGATTTTATCGGGCCATCGATGAACTGATTGATACGAATGTTATTATACCTACTGAGTTTAAATACCAGCATCGTTTAAACCCTGTATTTTTCAGTTATCTTAAATAAAACAAAGGGCAGAGAATGAAAGTTCAGGATATTCCTATCCTGCAATGCTTGCTATAGCAAAACCACATGACCACTATCAAAAGCATATAATTTTTATATATCATTGCCAGTAGAATTAAAATAAGAAGGTACAGACTTGTGCTGTCTGTACCCATGATAATTTATTACTGACTTTACACCTTTTTACCTGCGTTATTCTTTCTGATAATATTTTTTTCATTGACAAGGTACTCAATACACATTCGTACTTCATCATTAATGGTAACATCTGTAGCACCCTCCACCAGTATAGAACACAACAAATAAAGAAGGACGTGCTCAAACTCTATCTCTTCGACTGGATCTACATAATTACGATAGGTTTCAATAGCCTCATACAAGCTATCCGGTGAAGTCACAAATGCACATACAAAATCTTTATCTTCCGGTACTCTGATTGAATTATTCATTTTAAATCTCCTGTACTTATTAATCTATAATGTCACGGTAAAAATGCCATCATAATTTTTACTAATGACTATTGTTATTACTTCTTAATACCAAAGCCTGACCTAATACTACTTGTAAAATATCAGGCGGCCCTCTGCTCATTGTTGAATAGCACCATTTATTTTTACACACCAAATTTAATACACTCATCATTAACCCCGTAATCAGGCTGCATTTTTACGTGAACGCTCAATTGCAGATGCGATCCATTCATCAACTTCGCTTTCGACAAATGCAATTGCACGCGAACCAATTTTTATTGGTTGTGGAAATAAACCTTCGTTGATTAGACGATAAATCCAGGCCTTGCCATAGCCGGTTCTGTTCATAACTTCTGGCAAGCGAATTAGGCGGGTATTTTGATTTTTCATTTTGTTTTCCCTTTATCGTTGTGATGGGATCACTATACGAACAGTTGGGAAAAGAAAGGAGCGAGCTTCCTAACTGCAGGGTTACGGTCTGCCCTGCAGTAGTAGACTTCGGGAATTCGAGATCAGTTAGAATCAGAGAGTTTCATCACATCTGAAACTCTCATGTTTTTCAGGTGGGGATTTCGGTTCATGAAAAAATTGAACTGCCTAATGAAGTCTATCGTTGCAGCTTTCATCGCAAGCGGACGATCTGAGTCTTTAATGTGATACCCTAAACGGGTAGTTGTTTCTTCATCTTCATCAGTATAAAGAAGCCGGGAGAGGCGATCATCTGAGATTCTTAGTTCTTTCCTTTTTGCCCAAAGTAAGATGTCCAGCATCGCAACCAACCTGTAATTTATGATTTTTTTAATGGTTCCATAGCCGAAACGAACGATACCGGTTTCATTAACTTCCACTCCTTTTACCGATCTCCATTGTGGCAGGGCCGCTTTTATCGATTCGGCTATTTCATCGTCAGTACCACTACCAAGATCGATTTCAAGCAACACCGTTTTCTCACATAAGGGGGACAAGAGTTGTGACACATAAGCTTCGTGATGAGGCGCATTAACACAATATTCATCGTTTCCTTCCTCCCAAGTGAAAAGATTCACACTAAGGGCCATCACACTAAGTTCAGCAAGCCTGGTGATATCCGTGATAAAAATGTGTGGAGGACTGTAGAGAGTATCGTTAACTGTTGGATAATCGAGTTGCTTCCCTTTGAAAAGATGGGGGTTCCCACTGAAAATTTCAGTCATGTACACCCATAGCCCTTTCTTTTCTTCGTCAGTAGGCCCTGGCTTGTACAGAAGCGCTCTTGCCCAAAGTTCGTGATACAAGGCATTTAAACTGATGTCTTCGAGCTTGCGATAGTTATCTATGTCAAGCCAAGCTTTGATTTCTTTAGTATGCTCTGGTGACCAGTTTTTCAAAATTCAAATCTCCTGCCTTCTTAAAGATTTAAGTCATACGAATAGAGTTCAGTTAGTTTGAAAAAACTACCGTATTCACTAATCGATGAAAAGCAGTTCCTGCTTGCACGTTAACCTAGCCAGAAGGAAGTTGAACTGAGAAATTTGTTATCTTTTGATGCAACTTGCCAGGGTCTACGTCCTGTCAGGAGAGAAGAGGCAGGGATATGACCCGACTACGCCCTGCCTCTTACTTTACTCTGGGCGTATCTTATCGTTGTTCTCGACCTGTTTGCCAGAAAACCCGGTGGGTGGCAATGAAATTCAATTCTCACCTGACAGCAAACTTACCATCAGAGCACTGGAAATGGCTTGGGAGCGCCAGGGGTCAACAACGGGTAAAAAGTGATCCACATACCTCCACCACCGACGGTCTAATGTTGATCCACCTTGTTTACTCAGGATTAGCTTCAGCGACAACCCCGGCTTTCCGTTTTTGCTTCAGTCGATAGCCTTCTCCTTTTATTTGTACGATGTGTGTGATGTAAAATCCGGTTCAACATTGCCGATATAATGGTAGCATCTCCCACGAAGGTTTGGTCCTATAGTCCGGACGGTAGGTTACAGGCGTAAATTTACTGCAGGTGTTTCTGATGTATCCACGGGTGGTTTGTTGAAATTTTTATTCCGCACATCATGAACACCTTTCCCCAGTTGTTGCATTTCACAGAATTTCTGATATCTAATGACTTAAACATTTTTTCATGGGGGTGTTTATGGACTTAGTCATGTCCTTATTACAAAAGGGATTATTAGAAAAGGCATTAGACCTTGCCATTTCTGAATCATTCTTCAATGCAACGTCGCCTGATGGTATAAAGAATGCTTTAAAAGCTGGCTATGATATTAATGCTGTTCATAATAACGGAGACAATGCCCTTTTTAGCTGCAGAACCCTGGAAGCCATGGATTGCCTGCTAAGTTATGGAATTAATATACACCATATCAACGGACATGGGCAAAATGCGCTCTTTCATCAAAAAAACCCAGAAATACTGAAGAAACTGATTGGACTGGGTTTAGACACCTCGCATACGGATACTAATGGCTACACATGCATTTTTGAACATTACAGGAATGCTGAAGGACTGACAGAATTAATTAATGCTGGTTGTGATATAAATCACATCGATAAAAAAGGAAGAAATATTCTCTTCCTGCCCCTCTCCCCGGAAGTTTTATCCGTAGCAATAGATGCTGGATGCAATGTCAATCAAATTGATCATTCAGGGAAAGGGTTTATTGACAATGTATATGATTATGAATTACATGATATCATTCTCTCGCATATTGATAGATTTGACAGAAGAACGCTGCATGTAGATTTTTGTAATCTCGACTCAGCCTTTTTCTTGTATTACCTTTCTGAACATGGATTCAAAATAGAACTTAATAAAGACCATTTCACCATTAACAGTTACATTGGTGATTATAAAGAAATCTTATCCATACTTGATTTCATCAGTGAAATTCATGATATTCACTTCTATAAATACAAAGGCGGCCCTCTCTATAAAGATATCGACAAGCGAATTGTAAAGTGGATGATAAGAAATAAGCTCTTGGTTGATTTATCAAAAATAAATAAACACAAGGATTACGAAGAAATTAATTTATACAAAATCCGTCGCGAACAGAAAGAAATCTCCAAGCATTTAAAACCTGCTAAAAGTATATCTGTAACAGTTAAAAATGGCGGAAGATTGTGAGAGCTTATATGTGTGATTTATTCGAATTGCTTCAATATACTGCCTCAACATGAACAAAGAAATTCAGCATTAACTATATTGGGAATTACTCTATGAAACGTATGGTGCTAAGGGTCTGACGCCTCTGCCTGGTGATGTGGAAGCAGCAGGCAATTTGAAAATATCTGCTCGTTGTTTAGTGAACTTGTCAATCATTACCCAGTGATATTGGTTATCAGCACTCGTGCTGGATCACGGCACTTCTGGAAATAAAATTTAATGAGGTAAAGGATTGTCAGACGTATTCAAGAACTGCCCGTCGCTGATAGCCAGTATCAATGTCAAATCAGGTTCTGATCTCCTAATCGTGCTCTCGCGATCAGTTTTCATAGAAACAGTATCCTTTATGCTCAGAAAGGCATATACCCCTAAAGTAGCTCAGGTTTATCTGGCTGAGGCTATGACGCGAAACCATTAGGGAATCTGAAAAAAGTAAAGACTGTGTGATTTGTGAGCTTGATTGAATGCACTGTGAGCTCACGCCGCTGGCGATATTGCTTAAACACCACCGGCAAATAGATCGATAGTCCCCACGGAGGAACGAGGGCATATGCCAGCTTACGTTGTTCAGGAACTTCTGCTTAGTGCCAGAAGCAGACATTTCTAGCTTTAAAACTGGGAGCAAGTCAGGGCAGCTCTTTGCAGTATCGTTTGACCGAGCACTCATTCAGGAGCCCCCAAAAAAGATACGATATTTTTTTCGACTTGTACATCAAAGAGCAAAGGAAGCAAAGATGTCTGAATTAGCACAAGAATCAATCGGAACCAATGACTTCGAAAAGTGGCTGAATGAACGTAGTAACTGGCTTCAAACGGCAGCAAAACAGCTTATCGAGAATAAACGTTTACCAAATGAGGTCGAACTCACTGAGCTGGTTCGACTCTGCAAACTGGAAGCAGCTAAACAAAATGACCCTGGGTTCTTGAAGGTTGCACCTGGCTCATTCTCAGCAGGGTTGCTACAGCGAATTGTACGTATTGAAGAAGTAAGCCAAGTATTTGGTGTAAATGCCATCAAACCAGGGGCGTCCTTACCATTCGGAGCTGGTAGTTTAGCTGTTATATATGGGCAGAATGGCTCAGGGAAAAGTAGTTTTTCTCGTCTGCTCAAACAACTCTGTGGCTCACGTTCAAGGGACGAAATCCGCCCGAATGTTTTCAGCAGCGAAGAGCATACATGCAGTGCTCAATGTCGAATCACCATTGATGGTAAACCCGTAGAAATCAATTGGCAGGCGGGGGCTGCCCCACATCCGATGCTCAAGTATGCCCAAGTATTTGACTCGAAAACTGCGACTCAATATATGGGACGCACTGAATCAAGCTACGAACCGAGCAGCATGCGTTTTATATCTTTGCTCATTCAGATCTCAGGAATGGTTTCTGAACAATTAAGTCGAGAGAAGGAAAAGCTTGTCCGTGCTCTTCCACTTTTCCCAAGTGATCTTACAGAGACCGCCGAAAATACTTGGTTCTACTCTCTTAAAGCATCAACCTCCGCTGAGAAAATTGAGTCGTTTTGCCAATATGGGAATGATTTGGAAGATGAGCGTATCAAAGGTGAAGCTCTGTTAGGGAAGGTGCGAACAAGTTCCTGATATGAGATCATCATATTCATCCGGAGCGCATCCCAGAGGGACATCATGAGCCATCAACTCACCTTCGCCGATAGTGAATTCAGCACTAAGCGCCGTCAGACCCGAAAAGAGATTTTCCTCTCCCGCATGGAGCAGATTCTGCCATGGCAGAATATGACCGCTGTCATCGAGCCGTTTTATCCCAAGGCGGGCAATGGCCGACGGCCCTATCCGCTGGAGACCATGCTGCGTATTCACTGCATGCAGCATTGGTACAACCTGAGCGACGGTGCCATGGAAGATGCCCTGTACGAAATCGCCTCCATGCGCCTGTTTGCCCGATTATCCCTGGATAGCGCCCTGCCGGATCGCACCACCATCATGAATTTCCGCCACCTGCTCGAGCAGCATCAACTGGCCCGTCAATTGTTCAAGACCATCAATCGCTGGCTGGCCGAAGCAGGCGTCATGATGACCCAAGGCACTTTGGTGGATGCCACCATCATTGAGGCACCCAGCTCGACCAAGAACAAAGAGCAGCAACGCGATCCGGAGATGCATCAGACCAAGAAAGGCAATCAGTGGCACTTTGGCATGAAGGCCCACATTGGTGTCGATGCCAAGAGTGGCCTGACCCACAGCCTGGTCACCACCGCGGCCAACGAGCATGACCTCAATCAGCTGGGTAATCTGCTTCATGGAGAGGAGCAATTTGTCTCAGCCGATGCCGGCTACCAAGGAGCGCCACAGCGCGAGGAGCTGGCCGAGGTGGATGTGGACTGGCTGATCGCCGAGCGTCCCGGCAGGGTAAAAACCTTGAAGCAGCATCCGCGCAAGAACAAAACGGCCATCAACATCGAATACATGAAAGCCAGCATCCGTGCCAGGGTGGAGCACCCGTTTCGCATCATCAAGCGGCAGTTCGGCTTCGTGAAAGCCAGATACAAGGGGCTGCTGAAAAACGATAACCAACTGGCGATGTTATTCACCCTGGCCAACCTGTTTCGGGTGGACCAAATGATACGTCAGTGGGAGAGATCTCAGTAAAAACCGGAAATAACGCCAGAAATGGTGGAAAAAATAGCCTAAATAGGCTGATTCGATGTGTTTGCGGGAAAAAAATCGGCCCAGATCCGCGAAATTTTAATCAGCGAGTCAGCTTGGGAAGAAATGACCTGCTTATTCGCACCTTCC
>NZ_JAOWFA010000059.1:0-33612 GCF_030333885.1 Citrobacter sp. Cf132 | reverse complement strand
GTAAATGTTCGTCTCATTCAAAAAACCTCCGCAACCCCATGTTTTCACATAACTGTTGCGTTGACCAATTGAATCTACAAGCACCTGGGAGTTGCAAAAGGACGAAGTAATTAGCCCGCTTCCCGTCTACGCCTCTACGTTTGAAGGGTGGGATGATCCGAAACGCAGCGCATTTCCGCTGCAGTTGTTTGGCTTCCATTACAAATCCCGTACGCACTCCAGCTACGGCAATATCGATGTTCTGCAGGCGTCCTGCCGCCAGGAAGTGTGGATCAACCCCGTCGATGCCCAAAAGCGTGGTATTGCAAACGGCGATATGGTGCGGGTCTTTAACGACCGCGGTGAAGTACGTATTGCGGCCAAAGTGACGCCGCGGATCCTGCCTGGCGTCAGCGCAATGGGCCAGGGTGCATGGCACGATGCCGATATGACCGGCGACAAAATTGATCATGGCGCCTGCGTCAATACGCTGACAACACAGCGCCCTTCACCGCTGGCAAAAGGCAACCCACAGCACACTAATCTGGTCGAGATCGAGAAGGTTTAAGGACTAACCCATGACAACTCAGTATGGATTTTTTATTGATTCCAGTCGTTGCACCGGATGCAAAACCTGCGAACTGGCCTGCAAAGACTACAAGGATCTCACCCCCGACGTCAGTTTCCGCCGGATTTACGAATACGCCGGAGGTGACTGGCAGGAAGACAACGGCGTCTGGCGACAGAACGTTTTCGCCTACTACCTCTCCATTGCCTGTAACCACTGTGAAGATCCGGCCTGTACCAAGGTTTGCCCCAGCGGGGCTATGCATAAACGTGATGATGGTTTTGTGGTCGTTGATGAAGATGTGTGTATTGGCTGTCGTTACTGCCACATGGCCTGTCCGTACGGCGCACCGCAGTACAATGCCGCCAAAGGGCATATGACCAAGTGCGATGGCTGTCATGACCGCGTGGCAGACGGCAAAAAGCCTGTCTGCGTCGAGTCCTGTCCGCTGCGTGCGCTGGACTTCGGTCCCATTGATGAGCTGCGCAAAAAATATGGTGATCTGGCAGCCGTCGCCCCGCTGCCGGGTGCGCACTTCACCAGACCGAGTATTGTTATCAAACCCAACGCCAATTGCCGCCCGACCGGGGATACCACGGGTTTTCTGGCTAATCCAAAGGAGGTGTAAAATGGGAAATGGATGGCATGAATGGCCGCTGGTCCTGTTTACGGTGCTGGGCCAGTGCGTAGCCGGGGCGCTGATCGTAAGTGGCTACGGCTGGCTAACCACTAAAGACGATGCGGTAAAACAGCGTATTGTGCGCAGCATGTTTTTTCTGTGGCTGGTGATGGGCATCGCCTTTCTCGCCTCAGTCATGCATTTAGGTTCGCCGCTGCGCGCGTTTAACTCGCTGAACCAAATTGGCGCATCGGCGCTGAGTAACGAAATTGCCAGCGGTTCGCTGTTTTTCGCCGTCGGTGGCCTGTGGTGGCTGGTGGCGTTTCTCGGTAAAATGCCCGCAACGTTAGGTAAAATCTGGCTGCTGTTGAGCATGTTGCTGGGCCTGGTATTTGTCTATGCGATGACCAACGTCTACCAGATAGACACCGTCCCAACCTGGTATAACGGCTATACTACACTGGCGTTTTTCATGACGATGCTGCTGAGCGGGCCGCTGTTTGCCGCCCTGCTGCTGCGGGCTGCGGGTGTTTCCTGCAGCCCTGCCAGATTCGCCGGCATCAGCGCGCTGGCCCTACTGGTGACCGTGGCTGTTGTTGTGCTGCAGGGACTGTCGCTCGGCGAAATCCACAGTTCGGTACAAAACGCCGGCGCGCTGGTGCCCGACTACGCAAGCCTGCAGATCTGGCGCATCCTCCTGCTGGTTGCGGGGCTGGGCTGCTGGATATGCCCGCTTGTCCGTCGCAAAGAACCGTCCGTCGGCGGACTGGCGCTGGGCTTAGTGTCCGTCCTCGCCGGTGAAATCATTGGCCGCGGCTTGTTTTACGGTTTACATATGACAGTCGGAATGGCTGTCGCAGGTTAATTTTCGGGTGCGGGGCAACCCGCACTGTTCAGGATTGTTTGCATGACCCATTTTTCACAACGTGACAACTTTTCCACCGCAGCGCGTGTGCTCGGCGCGCTGTTTTACTATGCCCCAGACAGTGCCGAAGCTTCGGCACTGGTCAGTGCGTTAAGCAACGATGGTTGGCAGGCGCAGTGGCCGCTTGAAAAGACAACGCTTTCGCCGTTAGTTGCACAGTTTCAGGCTGAGGCCGATGAGTCTCTCCCGCAGGCCTGGCAACGTCTGTTTGTTGGCCCTTATGCGCTCCCTTCTCCGCCCTGGGGATCCGTCTGGCTGGATCGTGAAAACGTGTTGTTTGGCGACTCCACGCTGGCTCTGCGTCAGTGGATGCGGGACAACGGTATCCAGTTTGCTATGCAGCAAAATGAGCCAGAAGATCACTTTGGTTCACTACTGTTGCTGACGGCCTGGCTTGCTGAGAACGAACGCCACACTGAGTGCGAACAGCTGCTGGCCTGGCATCTGTTCCCATGGTCATCGCGCTTCCTTAATGTATTTATCGAAAAAGCCGATCACCCGTTCTACCAGGCGCTGGGTGAGCTGGCGCGTCTGACGCTGGCACAGTGGCAATCACAGTTACTGATCCCGGTAGCCGATAAGCCTTTGTTTCGTTAATTTCGTCACAGGCAGGATGCATACTGCCTGTGGTGCATCTTGTTGCGCACGCTGAGCTTTTGCTTCTGTTGTCAAATAGCCGCAAAATAAAACGTCTGAAACTTCCTCTCTGGCCACACATGCATCATTTACATGCTTATCCTGACCTGCGCGCCATGTTCCGCCGTCTGCTGATCGCCGCGTTGATTGGCGTCCTTGCTGCGCTGGCAGTCGCAGGATTTCGTCATGCCATGCTGCTTCTCGAATGGTTGTTTCTGAGCAATAACACGGGGAGTCTGGTCAACGCTGCGACAAACCTTTCGCCTTTAAGGCGTATGCTGACACCTGCACTCGGCGGTCTGGCGGCTGGATTACTGCTGTGGGGCTGGCAAAAATTTAACCGTTTACGCCCACAGGCTCCCACTGATTATATGGAAGCCCTACAAACCGACGGACAATTTGACGTCAGTGCAAGCCTGGTGAAATCGCTGGCCTCGTTACTGGTTGTCGCCAGCGGGAGCGCTATCGGACGCGAAGGTGCCATGATTTTACTGGCGGCGCTGGCGGCTTCCTGCTTTGCTCAACGCTTTACCCCACGTACAGAATGGAAGTTATGGATTGCCTGCGGCGCCGCAGCGGGTATGGCCGGAGCCTATCATGCCCCGCTGGCGGGCAGTTTATTTATTGCCGAAGTGTTGTTTGGCACGCTGATCCTCGCATCACTGGGACCGGTAGTGGTGTCCGCCGTAGTCGCATTACTCACCACCAATCTGCTTAGCGACAGCAATGCACTGCTGTATACCGTTCACCTGTCTCGGGAATTACATACTCTGGAATACGTTATGATTGTCAGCACCGGTCTGGCTGCTGGCATCTGCGGACCGCTCTTCATGTGGCTGATGACCGCCAGCCATAATGGTTTTTTGCGCTTAAAACTCTCGCCGCCGTGGCAACTGGCGCTTGGCGGGTTGATCGTTGGCCTGCTTTCATTGCTCACGCCTGCGGTCTGGGGTAATGGCTACAGCGTGGTGCAGTCATATTTACTTTCGCCACCGCTGCTGGCCGTAGTTAGCGGGATTTTTATCTGCAAATTACTGGCGGTGCTTGCCAGCAGTGGATCCGGTGCGCCAGGTGGCGTGTTTACGCCAACGCTGTTTGTCGGCTTGTCGGTGGGCATGCTGCTGGGTCAGGTATGGGGATTATGGCTTCCGGGCTCGGATGAAATTGCTATTTTGCTGGGCTTAACCGGGATGGCCACGCTGCTGGCGGCTACCACGCATGCACCAATAATGTCGACCTTGATGGTTTGTGAAATGACCGGGGAGTATCGCCTGCTCCCCGGATTACTGATTGCCTGTGTCCTGGCGTCGGTGCTGTCGCGTACGTTACGCCACGACTCTATCTACCGACAGCACGCTGCCGAGCATTGACAGACGGATGTACTGCGACAGCTCACGCTGCTCTGCACGAGGCAGATAAGGCAGTTCACCGATAAGCGGGGCAGGTAATTTTTTACCCAGCACATCAATGATTTCCGCATAATGCGCCAGCCCCGGGTTGATTCGGTTCGCGACCCAGCCAATCAGCGGCAGTCCGTCGCTGGCAATCGCCTGTGCGGTGAGGATGGCATGATTAATACAGCCTTCCTGGATACCCACCACCATCAGCACCGGCAGTTGTTCCTGCACCACCCATTCCGATAACGGACGCAGATCGTTCATCAAGCTCCGCCAGCCTCCGGTGCCTTCCACGACAACGTGATCGACTTTTTCGCTGAGGCTTGCGAGACCGTTGGATAACAGGGTGTAATTGACCGGACCACTATGCGCTACGCTACTTTCGTCTTCGCTGAGCGCAATCGGGTTGACCGCTTCGTAAGGCAGTTCGATAGTGGACACGCTTTGCAGCACCAGCGCATCTTTGTTGCGCAGACCTTCGGGCGTCTCTTTGCTGCCTTTGGCTACAGGTTTGTAACCCGCAACGCTTTTACCCCCTGACGCTAACGCTTGTAGTAATGCGCGGGAAACCACGGTCTTCCCAACAGAAGTGTCTGTACCTGTAATAAAGAAACGCTTCAGCATCACTAACTCCACCGTTATGCTTTGAAAATATAAGTCAGGAAAATAAAACAGTGGAGAAAGTCTAAGGTATGACGACCAGGATCAGCTTGAGATAGCGCAATTTTTCGTACAACAGTTAAAAAATGTTAACCCTGTAATAGACGAATCAACAAAGAACCGTTATACATCGCGTCCTTAACGAGCGCCGCCCCCGCCATCGTCCCCTGATTGGTAAACTGCGTACTTTCGACGACTATATGCTGACTGTAAGCCGGAAGTGCCTGCTGACGAATGCTGTCAGCGATGGTAGGGAACAAGATATCTGCCGCTTTACTGAGCGGAGACCCAATCAATATCTTTTGCGGGTTGAACAAATTCACCATGATGGCAAGAATTCTGCCGACGTGGGTCCCGACGCCGCTAATGATATCTTTCGCCAATAAATCACCCTGCATTGCCGCCAGACACAGTGCGTCTACCGTCAGCGGTTGTCCGTGTAAAGAAGAACTCATTGACTGCTTCAAGCGCACCTGCGCCAGTTCGAGCACGCTGTCGACGCTGGCGATCGTTTCCAGACAACCATGGTTACCGCAGTAGCAGCGTTTACCGTACGGATCCACCTGCGTATGGCCAATTTCCACCAGGCTACTGCTGCCTGCATGCAGTAAATGACCGTCAGTGATCACCCCGGCACCCACGTTATGATCGATCACCACCTGAATGACGTCGCGCGCACCACGCGATGCGCCGAAAAGCGCCTCAGCCATGGTCCAGGCGCTAATATCATGCTGAATATAGACCGGTACGCCAGTATGGTTCTCAAGCGCCTGGCCCAGCGGCATCTCTTTGACATCTTCGTAAAATGGCATGCGATGCACGATACCGTTTTCAGTATCAATAATGCCGGGTAAGGTGATGGCGATGGAGGTTAAGCGTTCCAGCTTTTGTTGATGGCGGATGAAAAACTGGTCGACCTGGGTAATAACACGTTCCAGAAGCGGTGTTTCACTGACCAGCTCCATTTCAAGACAATCTTCTACCACCAGTTTGCTGCTCAGATCGCGCAGTGCCAGAAAGATCTCGCCGCGACTGATACGGATGGATAAATAGTGCCAGGCTTCCGTTTCAACAACCAGCCCAACTGCCGGACGCCCACGGCTGCCCGCTTCCTTGATTTCCAGCTCTTGCACCAGGTGCGCTTCGAGCATTTCGCGGACAATTTTAGTAATACTGGCAGGCGCCAATTGCGCCAGGCGAGAGAGATCAATACGCGATACCGGACCCAGCTGATCAATCAGGCGATAAACCGCGCCAGCATTGGTCTGCTTAATTTGATCGATATGCCCAGGCTGACTATCAGCAACCACCACTTACTCCCTTTATTTTCGCGCTCCGAAATAATCTGCGGGCTATGGTGAAGCACTTCAATGGCTCCCGTCAACTTTTTACTTAGCCTTGTGATTTACTGCACATTTTCACTCATTTTTAAACTAAATTAATCGCCTGAACGGCCGCCAGCAGCTGCTCACGAAAACGTTGCGCGGCGTGACTTTGCTCATGATGCTTTGGCCACACTAACCACATTTCCGAGACAGCATCTTCTTCCGCTATCGGGATCCAACACATTTCATATAGCTGCACCCGTTTAAAAGAAGCAGGAAGTATAGAAACCCCTAATCCTGCAGCCACCAGCCCGATGATAGTCATCGCTTCGCCGACCTCCTGCGCAATCGTCGGTTTTAGTCCATAGCGACGCATCAGGCCAAGAATATCGTCATACAACCCTGTCCCTACATGGGGATCAAAAAAGACAAATGGCTCATTCGCCAGCTCGGCCAACGTGACCACGGGTTTTTGCGCCAACGGATGCGCGCGAGGGATCATCGCCATCAGTGGTTCATGCAGAATGATTTCACGCTCCAGCGTTTCCGGAAGCTGCGTATTGCGCAGAAGTCCCAAATCCAGCGTCCCTTCATTGAGCGGGGCAATTTGCTCACGTGTGTTCATTTCGCGGGTTTGCATATGCACTGCAGGGTAGCTTTGGCGAAACAGAGATAACGTATCTGAAACGGCTTTGATAAACGGCGCCGACGACGTAAACCCGATACGCAATTCCCCTGCTTCTCCCAAATGCAAACGCTCAGCCCTGGCGGCGGCTTCATTAACCAGTCCAAGGATCTGCCGACAGTCTGCCAGAAACTGCTTTCCAGCAGAGGTCAGCGCCACGCTACGGTTAGTTCGGGCAAGTAACCGGGCGCCAACCTGCTGTTCAAGGATCTGGATCTGCTGGCTTAGCGGCGGTTGCGAAATGTTTAATCGCGCTGCCGCCCGACCAAAATGCAACTCTTCGGCAACGGCCACAAAGTAACGTAAATGACGCAGTTCGATATTCATATTTTTAAAATATTATTTGAGATTATTAATATATTAGACAGAATATTGTGATTTTCATACTCTTAAGGCTGGTCCTGTAGATGTAATTGGATGAGCAAGGATTTCAAGTGAGCCGTACAACAACTGTCGATACCGCGCCAACAAGCGATGTTGATGAACAGATAGTTACCCCGCCGGATGGTTTTATCAAACGCGGAACATCCCCATTTATGCGTGTCACGCTGGCGCTGTTTTCCGCCGGACTGGCGACTTTTGCCCTCCTCTATTGCGTACAACCCATACTGCCTGTGCTTTCGCACGAGTTTGGTGTCTCTCCTGCCAGCAGTAGTATTTCGCTCTCCATTTCAACGGCGATGCTGGCGATAGGGTTACTGTTTACCGGCCCACTTTCAGATGCTATTGGCCGCAAGCCGGTGATGGTTACCGCGCTGCTGCTCGCCTCTTGTTGTACGCTCCTTTCAACAATGATGACCAGCTGGCACGGTATTTTAATCATGCGGGCGCTGATAGGACTTTCACTGAGCGGCGTCGCGGCGGTAGGGATGACCTATCTGAGTGAAGAGATTCATCCCAGTTTCGTCGCCTTCTCAATGGGCTTGTATATCAGCGGTAACTCGATTGGCGGTATGAGTGGTCGCTTGATCAGCGGCGTGTTTACCGACTTTTTTAACTGGCGTATCGCGCTGGCGGCGATCGGCTGTTTTGCCCTTGCCTCTGCGCTGATGTTCTGGAAAATCCTGCCGGAATCTCGTCATTTCAGACCAACGTCGCTGCGCCCGAAAACGTTGTTTATCAACTTCCGCTTGCACTGGCGCGACAGAGGCTTGCCGCTGCTGTTTGCGGAAGGTTTTTTACTGATGGGATCGTTTGTCACGCTGTTTAATTACATCGGCTACCGCCTGATGCTCTCTCCGTGGGAGCTCAGCCAGGCGGTTGTCGGTCTGTTATCTGTGGCGTATCTGACCGGGACCTGGAGTTCGCCAAAAGCAGGTTCTATGACCACTCGTTATGGCCGTGGCCCGGTAATGCTCTTTTCAACTGGCGTGATGCTGGTTGGACTGTTGATGACCCTGTTCACATCGCTATGGCTGATCTTCGCCGGGATGCTGCTCTTTTCAGCCGGTTTTTTTGCCGCGCACTCCGTAGCAAGTAGCTGGATTGGACCACGGGCAAAACGCGCTAAAGGCCAGGCTTCTTCCCTGTATCTGTTCAGCTATTATCTGGGATCCAGTATTGCCGGTACGCTCGGCGGCGTATTCTGGCACAGCTACGGCTGGAACGGCGTGGGCGGATTTATCGCCCTGATGCTGGTGCTGGCGTTGCTGGTCGGCGCACGTTTGCACCATCGTCTGCACGTATAATCCCCGATGCCCGGATTCCGGGCATCGCCTTTATGAATCAGGCAGTAACGTCTGGGCTCCCATTTGCAGAGCAATAACCGTCCCGTTCATCACTATATGCAGCATGATCGGCATCAACAGGCCGTTGCTTTTCAGTCTGGCGATGATCAAAACCTGCGACACAAGAAACAACATCAGCAACGTACGTAGATCCACATACTGCGTATGCATGATGGCAAAAATGACCGATACCACCACTGACGACAGCCAGGTTTTATTATTGAACCAGTACTGGAACGCGTTGAATAAACAGCCTCTGAAAACAATTTCTTCATAAACTGGCGCAATAAATATCAGAGTCAACGTAGATAACCACAATGCGTAACTACTTAAAGATATTTGGCTGGTCACCCACGCTTCGGTTTGTCTGAGACCCAAAATCAATGGCAGGATAAGCTGAATAAACAGCAGCGCCGCGAACAAAATGGTAAACCACCTGGCGTTGAAAATGCCTTTGCCCAGCCCCTCTCTTTTTCTGAAGAAGAAGTAATACAGCGGAACCAGCACAACAAATTCCAATGCAAACAACAGCGGGAAAAGTAGCCCTTTGGCAAGCAGGTCCTGACTCGCGGGGAAAAACAACGGGGTAAACGTGAGACCAAACATCAGTAAAAACATTGAAAAGCAGCCAGCTACTGCTTTGGTCCTGGCGATATACAGGTTGTCGGCATCCTGTGACATACAATCTCCTTGCGCTCATCGAAGATAAGTTGATGAATTACTGATACATGATAAAAATTCTCATTATCACTGACAACCTACCAACTTTTACGCAATGCCCATTGGGGCAATGCCAAAACCCTCTTTACTCCGGAACTTCACCGTCAACTACTCAGGGGAGAATCCGCCAGCGGCAACGAAAAACGGAAGCAGGCCCCTGCCGTTGAGCTAACCAGGCTGATATCCCCTCCATGCAGCTCGAGCATTCTACGCACGATCAGTAAGCCCAAGCCGCCGCGCTCAGCCCTCTGCTCACGGGGAACTAACGCGGTCGGGCGCTGAAACAATACTTCTCGCACAGCTTCTTCTACCCCAGGCCCGCTGTCCTGCACTTCGGCTAATAAACGGTCTGCATCACGCCAGACTTTTAGCCGCACTTCACCTCCGTCAGGCGTATGACGGATAGCGTTATCCAGCAGATTCGTCACAACTCTTTCTATCATCGATAAATCGGCATTCACCAGCGGTAACGGCCCCATTACGTCAAGGTGCAACTGCAAATGACGCGTGGCAACAGGGAGATCAAATTTCTGTGCCACATCCTGGATCAATTCACCAATAGCAAAACGTTCACGCTGCGGTTTTATACCGCCATGCTCCAGTCTTGCCAGCTCAAACAGCTGTTGTGACAGATGACGAACTTTATGTCCCTGGCGCAGCGCGATACTAAGATAATGCCGGTTTTCCTCCGGCGTCATCGTATCGGCTTTCAGCGACAGCATTTCCAGATACCCCAGCAATGAAGTCAGCGGCGTGCGTAAATCGTGCGAAATATTGGCTATAAACTCTCTGCGCTGACGATCGCTGTCCGCTAATAGATCCCACTGCTGCGCAATTTTCTGCGCTAACTCGATAAACGCATTGTTCAGCAACGCAATTTCATTTGCCGGGGCCGGATCGGGATTTTTTTGCGCCAGCTGTTTGATGACGCTAATGCTGTCCTGTTCCAGTTTGACCACCTGCCCAGTCAACCTTTTCACTGGATTCGTCACCCATCGCCACACCAGAAAACCTGCAATTCCGCCGGCTAATAAAACCAGTATTAACGTCCAGGCCACGGTATTCCAGAGCGTTTTTTGCCAGGCGGTATTCGCCAACATATTCAGATCTTCGCCCTGCAGAATAATGTACAAATAGCCATGCAGCTCACCGTTATATAAAACCGGCGCGGCGCTGAATACCTTTTGCTGGCTGCTGCGCGGATCGTTGCCATATACGGGCAACGCATCTGAGTTAAGGAAATCCTGAATCGGCTGCACGCTAATTTTCTGCCGCTGGATATGCCCCGGCGGTGCGGCATCAGCGAGTATTTCACCTGATGGTGAAACCAGATACAGCTCCACGCTGGGGTTGAGCGTCATCAGGTGATTAAACAATCCTTTTAAGGTCTGGCGATTAACCTGCCCGCTGGCATCAATAAGCGACTCACTTTTGACAATCTTGCTCGCCAGCTCCAGCGAGAGCCTTTGCACCATCGCGTCGCCATATTGTTTGCTACTGCGAACCTGGACAGCACTGACGGCAACCGCACAAATCAGCATAATGGCGGTAAAGACCAGAGTCAGACGCTGGCTCAGCGACAGGCGATAAATCATGGCTGATGCTCCGCATTAACCGCAGCAAGCTTATAGCCTCGTCCCCAAACCGTGAGAATAATTTCCGGCTCCGCAGCATCCTTTTCAATTTTGGTCCGCAGACGATTAATATGACTGTTCACCGTATGCTCATACCCTTCATGCTGGTAGCCCCACACCTGATCTAACAGCGCCTGGCGCGAAAAGACCTCGCCTGGATGACGGGCGAAAAAATAGAGCAGATCGAATTCTCGCGGTGTCAAATCGAGGGATTTACCATGCAGCCGAACTTCCCGGGCTAAAGGGTCAATCTCTACGCCATGAACGGTGATAATCCCCGCCTCCATACGCAGGTTCTGACTCATCGCTTCCTGACGGCGAAACAACGCCTTCACCCGAGCCATCAACTCCAGCACCGAGAAAGGCTTGGCCAGATAATCATCGGCCCCCATTTCCAACCCCAATACACGGTGCGTTTCGCTGGTCCGGGCGCTGATAATAATAACGGGCAAATAAAAACTCATTTGGCGAATGCGACGACAAATCTCCAGCCCGTCGACACCTGGCAGCATCAAATCGAGGATAACGGCATCCCAAACGTGTTTCTCCAGTTGTTCAAGCGCTCGCGTGCCGTCCGCTTCATGAACTATCTCGTAACCCTCATCCTTCAGGCTAAGCTGCAAAAGTGAGGCAATATCGCTGTCATCTTCCACCAAAAATATCTTTTTCGCGCCTGCCATCAGTGTCATCCCCCTCTCGTCGTGCTGAAAGCTTACCTCAGGCAAGGGGCGGAAGTTATCACAAAATTTTTAACTTTTCGTGAGGATCCAGGGATACGCATACGCGCAGTATGTCGTTATAGACACACCAGGCATCAACAGGGAAACGTCGCTTTGTTTTCCTTAACATGAAAATAAAAAGGAAAAGTTATGCAGAAAAAACGTCCACTTCGGGAAGCTGATGTTACAGCCGAATCAGTTTTTTTTATGCAACGACGACAAATCCTCAAAGCACTTGGGATAGGCGCGGCGGCGGCCACGCTGTCTTCCCCTACACGGGCTAATTTGTTGGATTGGTTTAAAGGCAACGATCGTCCACCAGCACCCGCAGGCAAAGCGCTCGAATTTACAAAGCCCGAGCGCTGGCAAAACAGCCTGTCTCTGACGCCAGAAGACAAGGTGACGGGCTACAACAATTTCTATGAATTTGGTCTGGATAAAGCAGATCCTGCCGCCAATGCCGGTAGTCTGAAAACCGATCCCTGGACATTGACGATCAACGGAGAGGTCAACAAACCTTTAACCTTGGATCATGATGCGCTGACCACTCGCTTTCCGTTAGAAGAGCGTATTTACCGGATGCGTTGCGTTGAAGCATGGTCGATGGTTGTGCCGTGGATCGGATTTCCTTTGCATAAATTATTGGCGCTGGTTGAGCCAACCAGTCACGCCAAATACGTCGCCTTTGAAACTCGCTACGCCCCTGATGAAATGCCCGGCCAGAAAGATCGCTTCATTGGCGGTGGGTTAAAATATCCCTATGTTGAAGGTCTGCGTTTGGATGAAGCCATGCATCCGCTAACACTGCTGACCGTAGGCGTATATGGCAAAGCATTGCCGCCGCAAAATGGGGCGCCGATACGCTTGACCGTACCCTGGAAGTACGGCTTCAAGGGCATTAAATCGATAGTCAGTATTACGCTGACGCGTGAGCAGCCGCCGACGACCTGGAATATGTCAGCACCGAATGAATACGGTTTTTACGCCAACGTAAATCCGCAGGTCGATCACCCTCGTTGGTCTCAGGCTACTGAACGGTTTATCGGTTCGGGTGGCATTCTTGATGTACAGCGACAGCCCACGTTACCTTTTAATGGTTATGCCGATGAGGTGGCATCGTTATATCGGGGTATGGATCTTCGGGAGTATTTTTAGTGAGGTTGACCGCAAAACAGATAACCGGCCTGAAAGTGCTGCTGCATCTCGCCGGTTTTTTACCCCTGCTATGGCTCTTTTGGGCCGCGCAGCATGGCGGGTTGGGTGCCGACCCGGGAAAAGATATCCAGCACTTTACGGGCATTACCGCGCTAAAGTTTTTGCTTGCTACTCTGCTGGTATCCCCGCTTGCACGCTATGCAAAGCAGCCTTTGTTGTTTCGTACCCGGCGGTTGTTAGGTTTATGGTGCTTTGCATGGGCCACACTGCATATGGCCAGCTATGCTCTGCTGGAACTGGGTATACAAAATCTGGGATTGTTGGGTCGTGAACTGGTTTCACGCCCATGGCTAACCCTGGGCATGACCGGCTGGATTATCTTATTCCTGTTGACGTTGACCTCCACGCAAGCCGCGCAGCGTAAAATGGGCAAACGCTGGCAAACATTGCACAACTACGTCTACCTGGCCGCCATTTTGCTACCGCTGCATTACCTGTGGTCGGTAAAAGTGTTATCACCGCACCCTATTATCTACGGCATCTGTTTTGTGGTTCTGTTGGCTTTTCGCTATAAAAAACTTTTACGAAAAACCAGGTATAAAGGTGTGTTTATGAAAAGTGAGTGAATCACGGTAAACTTCTTAACCACACCTAAACAGAACGAGAACAAAAAATGAGTAACAATGATAATTACCATCAGCTCACCCGCACGTTCCAGCGGCTCTCTCGCTTCTCCCACCTCTCGGCAATCGCCAGTTGGGACATGTTTACCATGATGCCGTCAGGAGGAAGCAAAGCCCGCGGCGAAGCGCTGGCCGAGCTGAGCGTGCTTGAACACCAACTGTTAACCGATCCAAAAGTGGCAATGTGGATCTCCGCAGCACAACAGGAAGACCTCAACGATGTAGAACAGGCGAACCTGCGCGAAATGTCGCGACTGCATCACCAGGCATCCCTGTTGCCGGAATCGTTGGTAGAAGCAAAATCACTTGCGGGAAGCCGCTGCGAGCATGCCTGGCGTAGCCAGCGACCGGCAAATGACTGGGAAGGATTTTCCGAAAACCTGAAAGAGGTTGTGAAGTATAGCCGCGAAGAAGCCCGACTGCGCGCAGAAGCTAAAGGGTGTTCGCCGTATGACGCGTTACTGGACATTTTTGAACCGGGAATGACCAGCGCGCAGTTGGACAACCTTTTCGCGGACGTTAAAAGCTGGCTACCCGACCTGCTAAACAAGGTAGTGGCAAAGCAATCTCAACAGTCGCTCATCGCCCCGGTAGGCCCCTTCCCAACAGCTGTACAGCGAGAGTTGGGTCTTGAAACAATGGCACAGCTAGGTTTCGACTTTA
This sequence comes from Citrobacter sp. Cf132, assembly GCF_030333885.1. Taxonomy (NCBI): domain Bacteria; kingdom Pseudomonadati; phylum Pseudomonadota; class Gammaproteobacteria; order Enterobacterales; family Enterobacteriaceae; genus Citrobacter; species Citrobacter sp. Cf132. The sequence continues at coordinate 19,517 of NZ_JAOWFA010000059.1, read as the reverse complement.
CCGCTGGTCGGCTGGATATCAGTGCACATCCCTTCTGTGGCGGCGTACCAGAAGATGTTCGCATTACCACCCGCTATGATGAAAACGAATTGCTCAGTGCGCTGTTTGGCGTGATCCATGAAACCGGTCACGCCCGCTATGAGCAAAATCTTCCGCGTAACTGGTCAGGGCAACCTATCGCTCTGGCACGTTCCACCGCCATTCATGAGTCCCAGAGTCTGTTCTTTGAGATGCAACTGGGACGCAGTAAAGCCTTTCTGACACGGTTAATTCCTGCTGTAACGCGCTACTTTGGCGATCAGGCTGCATTTGAAGAAAGCAATTTCATCGCCTGGAACCAGCAGGTCAAACCCGGGTTTATCCGTGTTGATGCTGACGAGGTGAGCTATCCCGCTCACGTGATCCTGCGTTATGAAATCGAACGTGCGCTCATTAATGGCGATATTGAAGTGGATGATATCCCGGCATTGTGGAATGAGAAAATGCAGGCCTGGCTGGGGCTGTCAACGATCGGAAACTATCGTAACGGTTGTATGCAGGATATTCACTGGACCGACGGCGGCTTTGGCTACTTCCCTTCCTATACCTTGGGCGCTATGTATGCGGCGCAGTTGTTCAGTGCCGCTAACCGCGCATTACCTGATTTGAATCAGTCTATTGCGCAAGGTGAGTTTGCTCCCCTGTTTGACTGGTTACGTCAGAACATCTGGCAGCATGGCAGCCGTTTCACCACTGAACAGCTTATTACCCAGGCCACCGGAGAGCCGCTTAGCAGCCGTTATTTCCGCACCCACCTGGAAGCCCGCTATTTGTAATCTCATACCGTGAGTCATTGTACATATCGTTACACGCCGATACCAATGACTCACGGAAGCCCTGTGATTACAGCGATATAGTTATTTCAACGGCCCCGCAGTGGGGTTGAATGAAAAACCAAATCGAGGGTATGAGAATGAAAAAAGTATTAGCTCTGGTTGTTGCCGCTGCTATGGGTCTGTCTTCTGCTGCATTTGCTGCTGAAACAACTGCTACAACCGCTCCGGCTGCTGCAGCAACCACTAAAGCTGCGCCGGCAAAAACCACGCATCATAAAAAACAGCACAAAGCAGCGCCGCAGAAAGCACAGGCTGCCAAGAAACACGCTAAAAAATCCACCACAAAACCGGCTGTAGAACAGAAAGCACCTGAGCAGAAAGCTCAGGCTGCTAAAAAACACACCAAAAAAGCTGCAACCAAACCAGCTGCAGAACAAAAAGCGCCAGAGCAGAAAGCTCAGGCCGCTAAAAAACACACCAAAAAAGCAGTAAAACACGACACTGCTAAACCAGCAGCTCAACCTGCAGCATAACGCATTTGTAGTCACTATGGCGTCCCCCACGCCATAGCATACGGCGCTAGATCGACCTGATGTAGCGCCGCCTTTCGGAGGGTAAAATGGTGTCACATTACCGCTTTGAGTTAATTCTTATTACGCTGATAATTTGCGCCATCATCGCCATGCGTTTTTATCTTGCCTGAATGTAGTTATCTGATTTTACTCCCACTTTCACGTCGTCCCGTCTATAGTATTAACTGAGGGTTTGCTGTTAATAATCATAATTCCCCACCAGAGCGTGATATGCATAAAACCATTGCTGTATTACTGGGTTCACTTTGTTTACTTCCTGTCGTTGCGCATGCGGACCAGCCTGCAACGGACAGCGCTGAAGCAGAAAATATAAAAACGCTGTTTTTTGGTCATGACGATCGCATAAAGGTGACTGACCCTACACAATCGCCGTGGGACGCTATCGGGCAACTGGAAACCGCCAGCGGTAACCTGTGTACCGCCACGCTCATTTCGCCACATCTGGCCCTGACGGCCGGACACTGTTTACTCACCCCCCCGAAAGGTAAGCCGGACAAAGCCGTCGCATTGCGCTTCGTGTCTAAAAAGGGTCTCTGGCGCTATGAAATCCACGACATTGAAGGCCGGGTTGCGCCCTCACTTGCCAAACGTTTAAAAGCCGATGGTGATGGCTGGATAGTGCCGCCTGCCGCAGCCCCGTGGGATTTTGGTCTGGTGGTGCTGCGTAATCCGCCGTCTGGCATCACACCGCTGCCACTGTTTGATGGCGACAAGGACGCGTTAACCGCGGCGCTAAAAACTGCAGATCGTAAAGTCACGCAGTCGGGCTATCCTGAAGATCATCTGGACGACCTGTACACACATCAGGATTGTGTGGTGACCGGCTGGGCGCAGAATACCGTCTTGTCACACCAGTGCGACACGCTCCCGGGCGACAGCGGTTCGCCATTGATGTTGCAGACCGAGTCTGGCTGGCAGTTGATTGGTGTGCAAAGCTCCGCTCCAGCAGCCAAAGATCGCTGGCGGGCAGATAATCGCGCCATATCCGTGACCGGTTTTCGCGAGAAGCTGGAAGCGTTGGCGCAGGAATAACACATGCTGCCCGCATTAACGGGCAGCATGGATATCAGGCAAGTTTTATCATTATCATTCCGGCCAGCAGCAGTATCACGCCGATCCAGCCCTTATTATTCAGGCGCTGACCAAACAGCACCCAACCTGCCGCTAACGTCGCGGCAATACCGAATCCGCCCCACAAGGCGTAGGCAACAGAAAGGTCAATACCTTTTACCGCCTGCGACAGCGCGCTAAAGGCTGCTAACACGGCAGCTAACGACAGCACGCCATAAATCTTGCGGCGAAAACCATCGGAAAATTTCAAAAAGACGTTAGCGACGATTTCCAGCACGATGGCCATACCCAGCCAGGCACCGTGAACCCATTCAAACTGTTGCATGAGTCACCTCTTTGCCCGGTTTAACAGGCTTTCGGGTGCCGGATTTAATCAGCACAATGCCGACCACCAGTGAAGCCAGTCCTGCCACCTTCAATGTGGACAAGGTTTCGTCAAATAACAGCACGCTAAACAGCGTAATAAATAAAATACCGATACCTTCCCACAGGGCATAGGCCACACCAAGGGCAATTTTTTTAACGGCAAAACTGAGAAAAATATACGATAAGGCGATCATTACCAGCATTAAAATAAAGCCCGAATTACCATGGCCGACGCTTGCCCATTTCATTGAAAGCGTACCAGTAATTTCAGCCGCGATGGCCAGACCTAATAATATCCAGTAAAACATGATGCTTCTCCTGCTTGAGAATATAGTCCTTTGGGCCTACTGCATGCAGTAAACCAAAAAATAAAATTAGTTAGCTCAGCGCACAGCGCCAGCTCAGGCAGAAGAAGGGACTAAAGCGCGTTGCGCCAGTGTTGCTCACCCGCAAGCAAGAAAGTGGAAGAGGTACGAAGAAGTGAAGGTAAACGCAAAAACATCCTGAACATATTGTCCATAATATTACAATTATCCGCAGTGTTGCTTCTCATCATCGCGGATGATAATTGTCCTCGGTAGTTAAACACAGATGATTTGTATCATAGCTTCAATACGAACTCAAAGTCTTTTCACTTCTTTACCCGCCCCGTTTGATTTTTGTTATAACGACTCGACGCAAATCACACTATTATTCAGATTCAAAAATCAAAAACGCAGGAATACACATGGCGAAACCGATCATCACGCTTAACGGTCTAAAAATAGTCATTATGCTGGGCATGCTGGTTATCATCCTGAGCGGCATTCGCTTTGCCGCAGATATCATCGTCCCCTTTATTCTGGCGTTATTTATAGCCGTTGTGCTGAACCCCGTGGTGCAGCGGATGGTCAAGCTTCGCATACCGCGCGTATTTGCGGTGTCATTGCTCATCGTTATTATTGTAATGCTAATGGTACTGCTGTTAGCGTATTTAGGCACATCCTTAAATGAGCTTGCGCGTACGCTACCGCAATATCGCTCTTCACTGGTTATTCCACTAAAAAATCTTGAACCATGGTTACAACGCGCAGGGATCGGGGTTTCCGTGGATGAGCTCGTCAAATATATCGATCCAAACGCGGCAATGACGCTGGTGACCAATTTGCTGGCGCAGCTTTCGAATGCTATGTCATCGATCTTTTTACTGCTACTGACGGTAGTTTTTATGCTGCTGGAAGTACCGCAACTGCCCAACAAACTAAAACAAATGATGAGTCGCCCCATTGAAGGTATGGCGGCGATTCAACGCGCCATCGACAGCGTCTCTCACTATCTGGTGCTTAAAACGGCAATCAGCATTGTGACCGGGTTGGTCGCCTGGGGCATGCTTGCTGCATTGGATGTGCGCTTTGCCTTTGTCTGGGGATTACTGGCCTTCGCCCTGAACTACATCCCTAATATCGGTTCGGTATTGGCGGCCATTCCCCCTATTGCTCAGGTGCTGGTATTTAGCGGCCTTTACGATGCGCTGGTGGTTCTGGCAGGCTATCTGGTCATCAACCTAGTATTCGGGAATATCCTCGAGCCGCGGATCATGGGGCGTGGACTTGGACTGTCTACGCTGGTGGTATTTTTGTCGTTAATCTTCTGGGGCTGGCTGCTCGGCCCTGTTGGGATGCTGCTTTCTGTTCCGCTAACCATCATTGTGAAAATCGCGCTAGAGCAAACCAACGGTGGTCAAAGCATTGCGGTGTTACTGAGCGATCTCAACAAAGAGTAAAATGCAAAACGGCCTCCTCAGAGGCCGTCTTAGTTTTCACTGACGATTACAACGCTTTCAGAATCGCATCCACGCTGGCTTTGGCATCGCCAAACAGCATATGGGTGTTTTCTTTAAAGAACAGCGGGTTCTGCACACCAGCATAGCCCGTGTTCATCGAACGTTTGAACACGATGACGTTCTGCGCTTTCCATACTTCAAGCACCGGCATACCGGCGATCGGGCTGTTCGGGTCATCCTGCGCCGCCGGGTTTACCGTATCGTTGGCACCAATCACCAGCACGGTATCGGTATCGGCGAAATCATCGTTGATCTCGTCCATTTCCAGCACGATGTCATAAGGGACTTTGGCTTCCGCCAGCAGTACGTTCATATGACCGGGCAAACGCCCTGCTACCGGGTGAATACCGAAGCGCACTTTGATGCCGCGTGCGCGCAGTTTCTCGGTGATTTCCGCGACCGGATACTGTGCCTGAGCCACTGCCATGCCGTAGCCCGGGGTGATGATCACGGAGTGCGAGTTCTTCAGCATTTCTGCTGTGTCTTCCGCAGTAATCTCACGGTGTTCACCGACTTCTTCATCTGATCCGGTAGAAGAACCGTCAGAACCAAAGCCACCTGCAATAACGCTGAAAAATGAACGGTTCATCGCCTTACACATAATGTAAGACAGGATCGCACCAGAAGAACCGACCAGCGCACCGGTAACGATCAGCAGATCGTTGCTTAGCATAAAGCCCGCCGCCGCAGCAGCCCATCCTGAATAGGAGTTGAGCATTGAAACGACCACCGGCATATCCGCACCACCGATGGAGGCCACCAGATGCCAGCCAAAAGCCAGTGCAATTATGGTCATCACCAGCAGCGCCAGAACCTGCAGGCCCACGCTTTCGGTACGGACAAACACCACCAGCAGCAGGAAAGAAACAACCAGCGCCGCCAGATTCATTTTGTGACGATTCGGCAGCATCAGCGGTTTAGAGGAGATCTTGCCGCGCAGTTTGCCAAAGGCCACCACAGAACCGGTAAAGGTTACCGCACCGATGAAGATACCCAGGAACACTTCCGTCAGGTGAATGTTCACCAGAATCGGCTCCAGGCCCGTGTCGTGATACAGGTAGCTATTGAAGCCCACCAGTACCGCTGCCAGACCAACGAAGCTGTGCAGAATTGCCACCAGCTCCGGCATCTCGGTCATCTCAACTTTCTTCGCCAGACGAATACCAATCGCGCCGCCGATGATCATCGCCACCAGGATCCACGCAACATTGCCGGTATCCGGGCCAAAAATCGTGGCAATCAGCGCAATCGCCATCCCGGCGATACCGTAGTTGTTACCCTGCTGAGAGGTTTCGTGTTTCGAAAGCCCCGCCAGACTAAAAATAAACAGGATAGCGGCAACAATGTATGCAGCTGTAACTAATCCTCCAGACATATGTTACCCCTTAGTTTTTCCGGAACATTTTCAGCATGCGCTGAGTCACGGTGAAGCCACCGAAAATATTAATGCTGGCAATAAGCACCGCGATAAAGCTCAGGAAACTCACCCAGCCACCCTGGCCAATTTGCAATAACGCCCCAACCACGATAATCCCTGAGATGGCGTTAGTCACAGACATCAACGGAGTATGCAACGCATGTGACACATTCCAGACCACGTAGTAACCCACCACGCAGGAAAGCGCGAACACCGTAAAGTGACCAAGGAACTCTTTCGGTGCAACGTCGGCGAGCCAGCCAAACAAAATCACCACCAGCGCCATCAGTGCATATTTGCGCCACGGAGAGACAGGTTTTTTCTCTTCTTTCGGTGCAGGTGCGGCTTTTGGCGCAGCCTGCGGCTGAGCAGAAACCTGGATAGGTGGCGCAGGCCAGGTGATTTCACCCTCGCGAACCACCGTGACACCGCGAACAACCACATCGTCAAAATCGACGGTGATATTGCCGTCTTTCTCTTTGCACAACAGTTTGAGCAGGTTGACGAGGTTGGTGCCGTAAAGCTGGGAAGATTGCGTTGGCAAACGGCCAGGCAGGTCGGTATAGCCGATAACCTTCACCCCGTTCTCGGTGGTTGTCACCTGATTAGGCACGGTATATTCGCAGTTACCGCCGTTTTGCGCGGCAAGATCGACAATTACGCTGCCCGCTTTCATCGAATCGACCATTTCACGGGTGATCAGTTTCGGGGCCGGTTTGCCCGGGATCAGCGCAGTGGTAACGATAATGTCGACGTCTTTCGCCTGTGCAGCGAAGAGTTCCATTTCGGCTTTGATGAACGCCTCGGACATCACTTTGGCATAACCATCACCGCTGCCCGCTTCTTCTTTAAAGTCCAGTTCAAGGAACTCGGCGCCCATGCTCTGCACTTGTTCCTTCACTTCCGGACGGGTATCAAAAGCACGCACGATAGCGCCCAGGCTGTTTGCCGCACCGATCGCCGCAAGACCTGCCACACCCGCACCAATCACCATGACCTTGGCAGGTGGAACCTTGCCTGCGGCGGTGATCTGGCCGGTGAAGAAGCGACCGAATTCATGTGCAGCTTCAACAATAGCGCGATACCCGGCGATGTTCGCCATTGAGCTCAAAGCATCCAGCGACTGTGCGCGCGAAATACGCGGCACGGAGTCCATCGCCATAACTGTCACGTTTCGCTCTGCAAGCTTTTGCAACAGTTCCGGGTTTTGCGCGGGCCAAAGAAAACTCACCAGCGTCGTGCCCGGATTGAGTAACGGAATTTCCGCCTCCTCCGGCGCATTGACCTTCAGGATGATCTCTGACTGCCAGACTGCATTTCCATCAACAATTTCTGCGCCTGCTTGTACAAACGCCTTATCGTCAAAACTCGCCAGTTGACCTGCACCGCTTTCAACCGCGACGCTGAAACCTAACTTAAGCAGCTGCTCAACCGTCTTCGGCGTGGCTGCAACGCGGGTTTCATTGGTTAACCGTTCTCTTGGTATGCCAATTCGCATAATGTTCCCTTCCATCTGTAATTATGATGATGGTTTATCAATGTTCGCACGAGGCATGCGCGCACTCTCGAGAGAGGTCAGTGTTACCTCAATAAAATAAAACAGTAACAAACTCTGTATAACCTACTGAAAATGACGCCTGTGATCTAGCGCCAAAAAACAGTATTTATTATGAAATTCGCAAAATAGAGATGAATCGAACCTCAGACAGATAAAATGCCCTAAAAATAGCCCACAAAGGCTGATAATTCGCTTAAGCGAAGCGGCAAAACATGATTACGTACCTGCCAAAAACAATTAATTAACATTAAATTAACTTATGAAATTCAACTGCTTTATCAGTTTTGGTCACCAAACGCCGAATTTTTCGGCATATCACTAAATGTTATCGATGTTGTTAAGCCAGGTGGCACGATGAGTGAAAAATGACGCAGACACTGACGCAATTTAAATGCAATAATCAGCGACGTTTCTAGTCAATAACAATACCAGTACCTGGTTTGCGCAAGGCGAAGGATTATTTTTATGAAGCTTAAGAACACTCTCCTGGCGTCCGCACTTATTTCTGCGACTGCTTTTTCTGTCAATGCAGCGACAGAATTGACGCCGGAGCAAGCGGCTGCCCTGAAACCCTATGACCGCATTGTGGTCACCGGTCGTTTTAATGCTATCGGTGATGCAGTTGCTGCCGTATCACGCCGTGCAGATAAAGACGGTGCAGCCTCCTTTTATGTTGTTGATACTTCAGATTTTGGCAGCGGCGGTAACTGGCGCGTTGTTGCCGACGTCTATAAAGCTGACGCTGAAAAAGCGGAAGCGTCAAAAAACCGTATCATTAACGGCGTTATGGAATTGCCTAAAGATCAGGCCGTTCTGATTGAACCTTACGATACCGTTACGGTACAGGGTTTCTACCGTAGCCAGCCTGAAGTAAACGATGCAATCACCAAAGCTGCGAGAGAGAAAGGTGCATATTCCTTCTATATCGTGCGCCAGGTCGATGCCAACCAGGGCGGCAACCAGCGTATTACCGCATTCATCTACAAAGCTGATGCGAAAAAACGCGTCGTGCAAAGCCCTGATGCAATCCCAGCAGATTCTGATGCCGGACGCGCCGCATTAGCAGCAGGTGGCGAAGCCGCGAAGAAAGTTGAGATCCCAGGCGTTGCGACTACCGCTTCTCCGAGTGCTGAAGTCGGTCGCTTCTTCGAAACGCAATCCACCAAAGGCGGACGTTACACTGTCACGCTACCGGATGGAACCAAAGTTGAAGAACTGAACAAAGCGACCGCCGCCATGATGGTACCGTTCGACAGCATCAAGTTCACCGGTAACTACGGCAACATGACGGAAGTTTCTTATCAGGTAGCAAAACGCGCAGCGAAAAAAGGCGCGAAGTATTATCACATCACCCGCCAGTGGTCAGAACGTGGTAACAACGTGACAATCAGCGCCGATCTGTATAAGTAATACCCAATGTATTATCAGGTCTACAGTCCTTGTAGACCTGATAATTTCGCGCAGTTCTGCTCCCAGACAAAACAAAAACAGCAGTATTAAGACGACTTTTCACACTATTAGTCACAAATCTCTCTATCCCCATTGCATGCGTTCTCTTCTCTCCGTAAAATCCCGCGCCTTAGTGGCTTTCACCATTTTTATGCGGTTTGCCAAAATAATTATTCTCTCACTCTCGTTTTTGTAACTGGATACAAATGGAAAAGAAATTGGGTCTGAGCGCACTGACCGCGCTGGTTTTAAGCTCAATGCTCGGCGCTGGCGTTTTCAGCCTGCCACAAAACATGGCGGCAGTAGCCAGCCCGGCTGCATTACTGATTGGTTGGGCGATTACCGGTGCGGGTATTCTTTTGCTCGCCTTTGCCATGCTGATCCTGACGCGTATCCGTCCTGAACTGGATGGCGGTATTTTTACCTATGCGCGTGAAGGTTTTGGCGAGCTGATTGGCTTCTGCTCCGCGTGGGGATACTGGCTGTGTGCCGTTATCGCCAACGTTTCGTATCTGGTCATTGTCTTCTCTGCACTCAGCTTCTTTACCGACACGCCTGAGTTACGTCTGTTTGGCGACGGTAATACCTGGCAGTCGATTGTGGGCGCATCGATGCTGCTGTGGATCGTACACTTCCTTGTGCTGCGCGGTGTGCAAACGGCAGCCAGTATTAACCTGGTCGCGACGCTGGCGAAATTACTGCCGCTGGGTCTGTTTATCGTGCTGGCGTTCATGCTGTTTAAGCTCGACACCTTTACTCTCGATTTTACCGGCGTAGCATTGGGCCTTCCCGTCTGGGAGCAGGTCAAAAACACCATGCTCATCACCTTGTGGGTATTCATCGGTGTGGAAGGCGCGGTGGTGGTTTCTGCCCGTGCCAGAAACAAACGCGATGTCGGACGCGCCACGCTGCTGGCGGTACTTGCCGCACTGGGCGTTTACCTGCTAGTCACCCTGCTGTCTCTGGGCGTTGTCGCACGTCCCGAACTGGCGGAGATCCGTAACCCGTCAATGGCCGGTCTGATGGTTAAAATGATGGGACCATGGGGCGAAATTATTATCGCCGCAGGTCTGATTGTTTCCGTGTGCGGCGCCTATCTAAGCTGGACGATTATGGCGGCAGAAGTGCCGTTCCTCGCCTCCACGCACAAAGCGTTTCCGCGCATTTTTGCGCGACAGAACGCGCAAGGCGCGCCATCGGCGTCGCTATGGCTGACCAACATCTGCGTACAGCTCTGCCTGGTGCTGATCTGGCTTACTGGTTCCGACTACAATACGTTATTGACTATCGCCTCAGAGATGATTCTGGTGCCCTATTTGCTGGTCGGCGCATTTCTGTTAAAAATTGCTACCCGTCCGATTCATAAGGCTGTCGGTATCGGGGCAAGTATTTATGGCATATGGTTATTGTATGCGTCAGGTCCGATGCACCTGCTGCTGTCCGTAGTGCTGTATGCGCCAGGACTGCTGGTTTTCCTTTATGCCCGTAAAACGCACGCGCATGAAAACGTATTAAAACGCCAGGAGATGGCGCTGATCGGCCTGCTGCTTGTTGCTGCTGTGCCGGCTACCTGGATGCTGATGGGGTAACGTTATACCCATCGTTCGCGACATATGGAGATTACGATGGGTAAAAAAAACCCTTTGCCAATTCTTATCACCGGAGGTGGTCGTCGTATCGGCCTCGCCGTCGCATGGCACTTTCTGAACCAAAAACAGCCAGTTATCGTCAGCTACCGTACGCACTATCCTGCCATTGACGGCCTGCGAGAAGCGGGCGCGATTTGTATCCCTGCTGACTTTTCCACGGATGAAGGCGTGCTGGCCTTTGCTGATGAGGTCAAAGCTCAGACGGATGGCTTGCGCGCTATTGTGCATAATGCCAGTGCCTGGCTTGCAGAAAAGCCTGGTACACCGCTGACCGATGTGCTGTCAGCCATGATGCAGATTCATGTCAATACGCCCTACCTGCTCAACCACGCACTGGAAGGATTGCTACGCGGTCATGGACACGCGGCCAGCGATATAATCCATTTTACTGATTATGTTGTGGAACGCGGCAGCGACAAGCACATTGCTTATGCTGCCAGCAAAGCGGCGCTGGATAATATGACCCGCTCGTTCGCGCGCAAACTGGCACCGGAAGTGAAAGTGAACGCGATTGCCCCTTCACTTATCCTGTTTAACGAGGGTGATGATGCAGAGTATCGCCAGCAGGCACTGAACAAATCACTGATGAAAACCGCACCAGGTGAAAAAGAAGTCATTGATTTAATTGACTATCTGTTAACCAGCTGTTTTGTCACCGGACGTAGTTTTGCCCTTGATGGCGGGCGTCATCTGCGTTAGTGCAGTTTGATCCAACAAAAGATCAGCAACCACGCGCTCAGGCCCCAGCACACCACTGATCCGCCGAGCGCAACGGGTAAGCGCATAAATCCGGTGAAATACCACAGTGAAACGAGGTAGACAAAATAGGGAATAATCGACCACATGCTGAATATGATGGTTGTACGTAACGCCTCGATCCCGCGTTCACTGGCCACGATATAGTGGGCAATCAACGCAAACGTCGGGAATAACGGAATTAATCCGGCAATGTAGTAATTCTTTGTTTTCGCCAGCAAGCCAATCAACACCACCACCAGCGCACCGAGCGCCGCTTTTATAACGAGTCCCATCACTCTGCCTTAACACATCAATAACATCAGCCCCTAGCATAACGGAAGCGTTCTTGTTTAGAAAAGATTAATGGAAGGAAAAACCAGGGCGGTGTATGTTGGCGTTTTATATTCAAAAATTAATGATATGAACACCATCGTATTTGTTGAAGATGATCCCGAAGTTGGCTCACTGATTGCAGCCTATTTGGCCCGGCATGATATTGAGGTTATCCTTGAACCTCGCGGTGATTTGGCCGAGGAGAAAATCCTGCACGTTCAACCCGATCTGGTGTTATTAGATATCATGCTGCCGGGCAAAGACGGGATGACTATCTGCCGAGATTTACGCGGACGCTGGCAAGGCCCGATTGTCCTGCTCACCTCGCTGGACAGCGACATGAACCATATCCTGGCACTGGAAATGGGCGCCTGTGACTATATTCTGAAAACCACGCCGCCAGCGGTGCTGCTGGCTCGCCTGCGTCTGCACCTGCGTCAGAATGAGCACTCTGCCCAGTCTAAAGGCATTCAATCGGCGACCATCACACCGCACACAACGCTGCGCTTCGGCACACTCACTATCGACCCAACCAACCGCTCCGTGCTGCTCGGCGGCGAGCAAGTTTCTCTTTCCACCGCTGATTTTGAATTACTGTGGGAGTTGGCAACCCATGCCGGGCAGATTATGGACCGCGATGCGTTGCTTAAGAACCTGCGCGGCGTAAGCTATGACGGCATGGATCGCAGCGTAGATGTCGCGATTTCCCGGTTACGCAAAAAACTGCTCGATAACGCGACTGAACCTTATCGAATCAAAACAGTGCGCAATAAAGGTTATCTCTTTGCACCCCACGCCTGGGACGACGAGCCACAGAAGTAATGCCACCGGGCCGATCTCATCGATCGGCTGGATTATTCACAATACGTTACACTGTCACTTAAAATCGTCTACAGAACAAGCATACAAACGCCATCCGACGCCGTTCCACACTTTTTGTGTGGCTGTTACCCTCCCCCCTCCCTATAATCCGTCGCGGTCCTGAACCCGTATGGTTCATCATTTTTTTTCGCACTAACAAAACTCTTTCCGGCATTTCAGGTGCTGAATGAGGCAAGAGGCTACAATATGTTCGTTTCGCTCGCGTATATCGCGTTCTTTTTGGTTTGTTCATGGGCAATTTTCAGAATCAACCAAAAAAGTCACTCTCTTTCAAAAAGCGTCTTCATCGCTATTTTTACGGGTGCCGTTATCGGTTTATCCCTGCATCTCATTGCTGCTGACGAAAGAAAAACAGTTATCGACTGGTACAATGTTATTGGCAACGGCTATGTGAATTTACTGAAGCTGGTTGCGGTACCGCTGATTTTCATCTCTATTCTCTCAGCCATTAATAAGCTCGAAAACAGCGCAGGCATTGGGAAAATGTCGTTAACCATCGTCGGATGCATGCTCTGTCTGGTAATGATTGCCGGTTTTATTGGGCTGTTGACTGCGCATGTATTAGGCCTGGACGCCAGTGCGTTTGTTCATATGCAGTCCACGCTGACGGCAGACGATGTAAATAAAACAGCCTCCATTTCACTGCCTAAACTGGTTACATCTCTGATCCCCACGAATATCTTCCTCGATCTAACAGGGGCCAGAAGCGTTTCCGTCATTGGCATTGTTATTTTCACCCTACTTGCCGGCGTGGCATTATTAAAGGTCAAACAGGACGCCCCGCAAGAAGGTGAAAAATTAAGTGCTGGCATTAACGCTATCCAGATTTGGGTGATGAAAATGGTGCGTATCGTTATTGCTCTCACCCCTTATGGTGTGATGGCATTAATGGCAGGCGTATTTTCCGCGTATCGATTTGAACAATTTGCCAGTCTGTTAGGCTTTATTGCTGCCTGTTACCTTGCGATTCTGATGATGTTTATCGTCCACGCACTGATACTGGTTCTGAGCGGTAATAATCCCGTTCACTATTTTAAAACTGTCTGGCCAGTTTTAACCTTTGCATTTGTTTCACGCAGCAGTGCTGCATCTATTCCACTGGCTATTTCCGCACAAGAAAAATTTGGCGTGCAAAACACCATTGCCAATATTGCGGCTTCATTCGGCTCCAGCATGGGTCAAAATGGCTGTGCCGGGATCTATCCGGCTATTATGGTGGCGATGATTGCTCCAACAATTGGGATTGATCCGCTATCAGTACATTTTTTGCTCGCCATGCTACCTGCGATTGCGCTGGGTTCTATTGGGGTGGCGGGTGTAGGCGGTGGCGGAACATTTGCTGCGCTGATCGTCCTTTCAACACTGAACTTCCCGGTCGCGCTGGTGGGGATTTTCATTGCTATCGAGCCTGTCGTCGATATGGCCAGAACGGCATTAAACGTGAACGGTTCGATGATGTCTGGCGTGCTGGCTAACAGGCTCCTGAAAAAGAGTGCTGAAAAACCACAACCCGTGAACGCGAATTAGTCAGTCCTAAAAAGATCAAAGCCTTCCTGTTGCTGGAAGGCTTTCTTTTGTGTCAACTAAACGTCAGCCCGTCGTATTTTTTCCAACGGTAATTTACGGCAGAGATAATCCAGCAGCCGATAAAGACGCCAATAATCACAAAACCGACATTCCCCATATGGTCACTTAAATTGCTGACGGTATCCCACAAACCACCCTGAAGCGAAAACGCGTCAGAGAGAAGCCCCAGCGCCTCCAGTCCGCCAATAAATAGCGCCACAATCACGGAAGTCCCGGTAATGGTCATATTGTAATAGAGCTTGCGTTGCGGCTTATTGAACGCCCATCCGTAGGCCTCAACCATCAGAATACTGTCGAGACAATCAATTAACGCCATACCGCAGGTAAACAGCGCCGGGAACACGAGAATTGACCAAACAGACATGCCACTGGACGCGCTTGAAGCAGAAATTCCCAGCAAAGAAATTTCAGTGGCGGTATCAAAACCCAGACCAAAAAGAAAACCGACAAAATACATATGCCAGTCTTTGCCTACCAACCGAAACGCTGAGCGGAAAAGCCAGTTCAGAGGACCTGAAACTGTAAAGTCTTCCGTGGTGCCATCGTAAGTACCGGTGCGTTTAAGATGGCGGAATGCCTTCCAGACCTGGCAGAAAATAATGAGATTAATGGTAGCCAGAATCAGCAAAAACGCGGCAGAAACCGAAGTTCCTATCAGACCGCCGACATTCTGAAACCATGCCATATGTTGCTTAAACACGCTGGTGGTCAGTGCAATGCCAATGCTTGCCAGTACCACAATGGTGGAGTGCCCCAAAGAAAACCAGGCTCCCGTCGTCAGGGCGCGTTTTTTCTGCTGCATGAGTTTACGTGTAGCGCTGTCTATCGCGGCGATATGATCGGCATCGACAGCATGGCGTAAACCGTAGCACCACGCAATCAGACTCAGTGCAAGCAATGACGTGTTGTTGCTAAACGCGATGAAAGCCCACAGCCACGCCACGATGTTTGCCCCGATGAGTAAGACCATCAACAAAAGAATATTCGGGCGTTTTTTAAATAATGAAAACAATGCGTTCATTGTTTCCCGCCAATTAAATTTGAGCTAAACAACACACCACCACTCACTGATTAATTAATATAACGTTTATCAGGCTAATGATAACTCTTAAGAATTACTAACCCAGTGTCGTAGATCAAAGTTGATTATCACCTGAAGCAAGTTCCGCCATCGCTAGCTCCGCAATACGCAGAGGTACCGTTGCGCTGTCCCCCTCTTGCAGAAACCAGACGGACGACAACCCACACCAGGCAACAATCCACATCAGCAAACGTTGCCGTTCAATTCTTGCGATTTCAGACACAATGTTGACTCGTTGTGTGAATGTTTCCGGCTCAATGGCAACAGGTCTGGTGGGTTCGGCAAGATCAGGGTTAGTAAAAATATTGGCGTAATCAAAGCCACGCTCGCCTAGCAGCCCTTTGGGATCGATAGCCAGCCATCCTCTCGTTCCGAAATCAAGAATATTGCCGTGGTGTAGGTCGCCGTGTAATACGACTTCATCGCGGGGTGAAGATAGCAGCGCATTTGCCACCGCTGCACAACGCGTCAGGATACCGCCATGCTTTTTCGCGACAGGAGCCAGATCGCTAAACCAATGGTGTAGAGGTGTTAACGCTGGCGTAGACGCATTCCGGGAGAAATGGAGTCTACTGGCAGCATGGCAAATAATGCGACAAGCCTGCGCATCGTTACCAGTCCAGGACATGTCCGCTAAAGACCCTGTCCCTGTCGCACGTTCCAGCAGAATCGCCCCTGCTGCATAAGCAAGTACTTTCGCTGCGCCATTTCCGTTCCACCAGACCATGAGTTCACAGCCGATCCGTTCACTGTCATCGTCGGTGATTTTAAGTATGGCTTTCTGACCGTCCCTGATGACCACTACAGGCAAAAGCTGTGATGTGTGTGTTTCAACCGGTTCACCATCTGGAGTGAGTCCCCAACGGTTGAGCCAGGTGTTGAACAGGCGATTTTCCAAACAATATCCTCATTTTTCTCTGGAAGATGGTAACCAAATGGATCCGTGTCGGCATTATTCCTGTTTTCTTTTGGTTGAGCTACAACCTCCCATAGCCGTCATCACTGACTTAACGGGTTGAGCACTAACAGGCACATCCTTGTGTATCTGTGTGCCATGCTGACTGTGTTCGGTAAATAAGGAGGACACGATGATCACGTTATGCAAAACCTGTGGAACATCCTATGAGGTAACTGGTGCCCATCCGGAACAGTGCGATATCTGCCAGGATGAACGCCAGTATGTCCCTGCGAGCGGACAGGAATGGGTCGATTTTACCGCCCTGTGTGCATCGCATACAAATAAGTGGAAGCAACACGACAGTACTCTCCTCAGCATCCGCACCGTTCCTGATTTTGCAATTGATCAGCGCGCGTTTATTCTGCGTACCTCTGAAGGCAATATTTTATGGGACTGCATTGCCTCGCTCGACGATGCCACAAAAACGCTAATAACGTCCCTTGGCGGGCTTAAGGCTATCGCGATATCGCATCCTCATTACTACACCACCATGCAGGACTGGGCTGCAGAATTTAACGCGCCTATTTACCTTCATGCCAGCGACAGAAGGTGGGTAATGCGCGACAGCCCGTGGATTAGATTCTGGGATGGCGACACCATTGAGTTAACCCGTGACGTCACGGTGATACGTCTCGGCGGACACTTTGCTGGCGGCTGCGTCCTGCACTGGGCGCGTGACGAAGGCGTGGTGCTTTCCGGCGACATCGTCCAGGTTACGCCAGGTGCGCATGCCGTCTCTTTTATGTGGAGCTACCCTAATATGCTACCGTTGCCAGCTGCAACGGTCAGCAACATTACCCAGAGACTGAGTACAGTGAAATTTAAGCAACTTTACGGCGCATTTGCAGGAAAAGATATTACGCAAAATGCCGATGAAATTGTGCGGCGTTCAGGTGAAAAGTATATTTCCTGCCTCAGATAAACCGGCAGTTTATTCACCAACCAGACTCAGGAAGGTAAAAATGGATAGAACTGATAAACCACGCCCATCACAGAAATACTCACTATCACGCTGATAATGAAGTAGGTTTTGAAAGGCTGCTTTTGTGTTTTATGGCGAAAGATTTGTTGACCCGCTATCGCGCCACCCCATCCGCCCACAACGCCAAACACCAGCAATGTGGATTCCGGCACTCTACGCCAGTCCTTGCGTGCCGCCATTTTGTCCACGCCGTATAACAGCAACGTCAGTATGTTGGCGAGTAGAAACCATATGACAAGAGGGTGAGCGGTGAAAATGCAGCCGATCGCTGCAAAAATGAGTAGCGAATAACAACAGCGATTGAGATTCATATTTTCAGTCACAGCACTTTTCAGGAAGTTTCGTCACCCATTATACGCAAGGTCAGTCATCCCTGCCATGGGTGAGAATACCCCTTTTATTTTTATGCCTATATCCCCAGAAATAGCGGAAATTCTCTGGTCTGCGGCGTACCTAACAATTCAAACAAGAGAATCATTTTCATTATTCAGAACAAATGGTAATTTATTAAATCCAAATGGAGAAATTGTTCTGGAGTCGCAGGGATGAGAAAATACTCATATCCATATTTGTTTTTTGTCACCGTATTATCTCTCGGCGCAATTTTTCTTTTTTACTGGTGGAAGGTAACGATATACAGAGCAACTTTTCTCTATCCGCTCACATCAAAATACCTCATGCTTATTTCTCTGGCAGTGTCATTTTTAATCACCCTATTTCTGGTAGGTAATGGGATAATGAAAAAAAGTCCCTTCCAAACTTATCTGAAATTATTTGGTAGCATCAGCATTGCTATGGTGCTGTTTTCAGTGATCACAGTTATGGCGATAACCTGGTTCATTCCAGGTGTCCCCTCGTCCTATACCGCTCCATACACCTACTCTACAGGAAGTTCTAAAAGCTGTTCGGGGGCTGATGTTGACGATCCGGATCTCGGGACTAACATCAGAATTTGCTATCCCGAAGGTAACTACGAATATAACAACACAATCTATGTTGAGAAACGAAGTAACCTTTTAGGGAAGGTGCGAACAAGTTCCTGATATGAGATCATCATATTCATCCGGAGCGCATCCCAGAGGGACATCATGAGCCATCAACTCACCTTCGCCGATAGTGAATTCAGCACTAAGCGCCGTCAGACCCGAAAAGAGATTTTCCTCTCCCGCATGGAGCAGATTCTGCCATGGCAGAATATGACCGCTGTCATCGAGCCGTTTTATCCCAAGGCGGGCAATGGCCGACGGCCCTATCCGCTGGAGACCATGCTGCGTATTCACTGCATGCAGCATTGGTACAACCTGAGCGACGGTGCCATGGAAGATGCCCTGTACGAAATCGCCTCCATGCGCCTGTTTGCCCGATTATCCCTGGATAGCGCCCTGCCGGATCGCACCACCATCATGAATTTCCGCCACCTGCTCGAGCAGCATCAACTGGCCCGTCAATTGTTCAAGACCATCAATCGCTGGCTGGCCGAAGCAGGCGTCATGATGACCCAAGGCACTTTGGTGGATGCCACCATCATTGAGGCACCCAGCTCGACCAAGAACAAAGAGCAGCAACGCGATCCGGAGATGCATCAGACCAAGAAAGGCAATCAGTGGCACTTTGGCATGAAGGCCCACATTGGTGTCGATGCCAAGAGTGGCCTGACCCACAGCCTGGTCACCACCGCGGCCAACGAGCATGACCTCAATCAGCTGGGTAATCTGCTTCATGGAGAGGAGCAATTTGTCTCAGCCGATGCCGGCTACCAAGGAGCGCCACAGCGCGAGGAGCTGGCCGAGGTGGATGTGGACTGGCTGATCGCCGAGCGTCCCGGCAGGGTAAAAACCTTGAAGCAGCATCCGCGCAAGAACAAAACGGCCATCAACATCGAATACATGAAAGCCAGCATCCGTGCCAGGGTGGAGCACCCGTTTCGCATCATCAAGCGGCAGTTCGGCTTCGTGAAAGCCAGATACAAGGGGCTGCTGAAAAACGATAACCAACTGGCGATGTTATTCACCCTGGCCAACCTGTTTCGGGTGGACCAAATGATACGTCAGTGGGAGAGATCTCAGTAAAAACCGGAAATAACGCCAGAAATGGTGGAAAAAATAGCCTAAATAGGCTGATTCGATGTGTTTGCGGGAAAAAAATCGGCCCAGATCCGCGAAATTTTAATCAGCGAGTCAGCTTGGGAAGAAATGACCTGCTTATTCGCACCTTCC
>NZ_JAOWFA010000058.1:0-3014 GCF_030333885.1 Citrobacter sp. Cf132 | reverse complement strand
GCTTAGCGTGCTTTATTTTCCGTTTTCTGAGACGACCCCAACTGGCAGCCTGGCTGGGGCTGACGCCATCACAATACAGCAGCGGGGGAAAGTCGAAACTCGGCAGGATCACAAAAGCCGGTGATTCGTATCTGCGAACGCTTCTGGTTCAGGGGGCTCGTTCAGTGCTTATTGGCGCCGGGAAAAGGACTGACTCATTCAGCCGTTGGGTTTGTATGTTGGTTGAGCGCAGAGGGTACTGGCGGGCTGTTGTGGCCATCGCCGCCAAAAATGCGCGGCTGTGTTGGGCATCACTACATTACGGTGATGATTTCCGGCTGTACTCAGTCAACTAAAGCTCGAAGCTGTATAACCATCTGACCTGCAATTCGTTGATGATAAAGGGTTAGACCCCGTGAGGCCTATCTGGCTATTGTACAGGATATACGTATCCGCTTAACGAACAAGAACCTCACGCGCGTCTTTCATCAGGGCCCGAATCGATGACGATTCATCATGGCCGTTTATAGTACCGCAGTCTCTCCCCTTTATTTTTACTGAAGAGCAGACAGAAACCATAAATACCGGCGTTGACTGTTCGGGGAAGTCCTTATAGTACAATAATTCTCTATATCCAAACTGACCCCTACACGCTCGTAAGCGGCTCTTACGACCCGCTAACGCGGAGATACGCCCCAACTGCGGCTTCGCCTTGTTGTGACCACTCCGACCGCGCACAAAAGCCTCTGAGCCGCTTTTAGCGGAATATGGCTTTGCAGGGTGAAGGGATGGATAGGCGATCCCTTTCGATCCCTCACTGGTATCGGCGGCTAACCCTCGGTGCTACCTGTCATTTCATCCTGCCGCCTTACATGCGCTAACGCGCATAAATCCCCGTTCCTCAGTGGAACGAAAACTCACGCTAACAGGGTAGTGACCGGGTAGCCACGATAACTGCCAACAAAATTAGCTTATAGGTTAATTCTACCTTGTCTGAAATTAGCCTATAGGTTAATATTAATAGAAATGGGAGGTCACATGTTTAGCGTTGTTTATCACCCGGAAGCCAGGGAAGAAGCCACAGCATTACCCGTAAAAATCAGGGTGAAGTTTGACCGTCTCATCGGCAAACTGGAGTATGACGCCCGATTACTGCGGGAGCCGGACACGAAGCCCCTGGGCGATGGACTTTTTGAGATCCGCACGATGGGGACGGACATAGCCAGGGGAATCTGGGTATACCACAAAGGCAATACCATCATCATGCTCCGTGTTTTCATCAAGAAGTCACAGAAAACGCCAGCGAAAGAAATCGATCTCGCCAAAAAGCGGTTAGCGGAGGTACTTAATGAAACTGGTAAGCCATAAAGAACTGCATAACGAGTGGATGCAGGACGATGAATATCGCGCTGCATGGCAGGAAGAAGAACGTAAGGAAAAGCTCAGGGAGCTGCTTGCTGAATGGCGCAAGCATGACAACCTGACAAAAGCGCAGGTTGCTGAACGCATGGGGGTTACACCTCCGGTTATTTCTCGCCTGGAAAACAACATCACCAAAGCCAGCATCGACACACTGACCCGCTACGCTCACGCCTGCGGCATCAAGAAACCTGTCATTGCCCTGTACTGAATAGCCAGCCCTCCGGGGCTGGCCTTTTTGTTTCGGTCAGTCCCAAAATTTTGTTAAAGCAAGTTTAAAATGTCACCTGTTTCTCCAAAGTTGAAATGTCACTTCTAAGCCAATCTATTTATACATAATCTTTACATCTTTCCCCGGTGACAAAGTGCTAATTGGTCTGTAATGTTCAATGTGTGGCAGGCAAGCCGCCGGTGACTTAGGGAAGGTGCGAACAAGTTCCTGATATGAGATCATCATATTCATCCGGAGCGCATCCCAGAGGGACATCATGAGCCATCAACTCACCTTCGCCGATAGTGAATTCAGCACTAAGCGCCGTCAGACCCGAAAAGAGATTTTCCTCTCCCGCATGGAGCAGATTCTGCCATGGCAGAATATGACCGCTGTCATCGAGCCGTTTTATCCCAAGGCGGGCAATGGCCGACGGCCCTATCCGCTGGAGACCATGCTGCGTATTCACTGCATGCAGCATTGGTACAACCTGAGCGACGGTGCCATGGAAGATGCCCTGTACGAAATCGCCTCCATGCGCCTGTTTGCCCGATTATCCCTGGATAGCGCCCTGCCGGATCGCACCACCATCATGAATTTCCGCCACCTGCTCGAGCAGCATCAACTGGCCCGTCAATTGTTCAAGACCATCAATCGCTGGCTGGCCGAAGCAGGCGTCATGATGACCCAAGGCACTTTGGTGGATGCCACCATCATTGAGGCACCCAGCTCGACCAAGAACAAAGAGCAGCAACGCGATCCGGAGATGCATCAGACCAAGAAAGGCAATCAGTGGCACTTTGGCATGAAGGCCCACATTGGTGTCGATGCCAAGAGTGGCCTGACCCACAGCCTGGTCACCACCGCGGCCAACGAGCATGACCTCAATCAGCTGGGTAATCTGCTTCATGGAGAGGAGCAATTTGTCTCAGCCGATGCCGGCTACCAAGGAGCGCCACAGCGCGAGGAGCTGGCCGAGGTGGATGTGGACTGGCTGATCGCCGAGCGTCCCGGCAGGGTAAAAACCTTGAAGCAGCATCCGCGCAAGAACAAAACGGCCATCAACATCGAATACATGAAAGCCAGCATCCGTGCCAGGGTGGAGCACCCGTTTCGCATCATCAAGCGGCAGTTCGGCTTCGTGAAAGCCAGATACAAGGGGCTGCTGAAAAACGATAACCAACTGGCGATGTTATTCACCCTGGCCAACCTGTTTCGGGTGGACCAAATGATACGTCAGTGGGAGAGATCTCAGTAAAAACCGGAAATAACGCCAGAAATGGTGGAAAAAATAGCCTAAATAGGCTGATTCGATGTGTTTGCGGGAAAAAAATCGGCCCAGATCCGCGAAATTTTAATCAGCGAGTCAGCTTGGGAAGAAATGACCTGCTTATTCGCACCTTCC